>PWIP01000063.1 GCA_003560355.1 Candidatus Dojkabacteria bacterium
CAAAAGGATCAGGAAAATGTTCTAAGAAAAGAGACAAAGAAATTAAAAGATGCATATGATGAATACACAAAAGCAGGTAGAGAGGATTTAGCTGAAAAAGAAAAAGCACAACTTGAAATTTTGCAGGCATATTTACCCAAACTCATGGATGAATCTGAGATTAGGGAAGTTGTAGAGCAAACAGCTAAAGAACTAAATGCAGAAAGTCCTAGGGATATGGGTAGAGTGATGGGTACAGTTATGAAAAAACTTCAAGGTAAAGCAGATGGTAGTGTGGTTAATAATATAGTTAAGGAAGTTTTAGATGAAGTTTGAGGTTTTTAATGTTGTTTGTTTTAAAAAAAAGGATTTAGAAAAAACTCTAGAAAAATTATTCCCCGAAAAGAAAGAAATGGTCGTTAATGTAATCTTTGTCTCAGAGGATGAGATGAGGCAATTAAACAAGGATTTTAGAAGTAGGGATGAGGTTACTGATGTTCTTTCTTTTAAAATTTCTGATAAAATTTCGGAAATATACATATGTTCTGAATATATAAAAAAAGGTTTTGAAAATTTTGAAAAGGAAATTATTAGGATGATAATACATGGTGTTTTGCATATAAAAGGGTATGAGCATAAGGGATATTTTCAAGAGGATGATATTAATGAGGAATTTTTTCATCTTCAAGAAGAGCGCTTAAAGAAATTTTATGATATATTGGAGAAATAATTTAGTATTTTTTAAATATGTTTCTTTTTGTTGGACTTGGAAATCCTGGTGAAAAATATGAACAAACACCACATAACGCTGGTTTTAGAGCGTTGGATAGCTTTAGGGAATATTTGGGACATACTAGAGCATATGATGTTGGTGACTGGGAGCTTGATAAGTATACAAATTCCTTCATATCCATAGGTAGGTCAACTCTTCAGCAGAAGTTTGTTTTAGCTAAACCACATACATTTATGAATAATTCTGGTGAAGCTGTTGAACAGTTGGTTAAAAAATTTGAGATTAATGTAGAAAAGAATTTTGTGGTTTTTCACGATGATTTAGATATTAAATTAGGAAATTACAAGATAGGTCGTCGCAAAAATCCAAAAACTCATAAAGGACTACTTAGTATTTTTAGTCATTTAAAAACAATTGATTTTCTTACTGTGAGGATAGGGGTAGATAACAGACAAGAAGATGTGCCTGGGGAGGAATATGTATTAAGGAAGTACAACAAGGAGGAGTTGGAAATTTTAAATGAGTGTATTGCTGAATCCATAAAACAGCTTCGTTTTAGTATAACTGTGTAGAATTTTCTACTATGCCTCTTTCTCTTTCTGATATCGTCTCTGAGAAAGTAAATGTGGATTTTGTTGAGGAAAAATCCAAAGTTTTGGAAAAACAACCCTTGATTTTAAAAAATCTTCCTAGACATTTGATTAAATTTTCTGGTGATGTATTAAGTGAAATACTGAAAAATTCTTTTGATATTGTGGTGTGTAAAAGCCAAGATATACCTGGTGTTATTGAAAGTTACGAAAAGGGTTTAAGAAGTTCCATATCTTGCAGTGTTTCGCATGGATTTAAAGTTGAAAGTCTTGAAAAGTTAGGCTTTCAGAGAGTACGTAGAGTTTGGCAAAAGGGTGAATATTCTTTTTTAGGTGATGTGTTAATTTTCTGGCCTTTTAATTTTTCCAATCCTGTAAGGATTAGTTTTTTTGATAATGTTGTTGAAAATATAGTTGTGATTAACAGGAATACTTTTCAGAAAATAAAGTCGTTAAAGAATATTGATATTGTTTTGTTTGAAAATGTTGAGATCTTTACCTTTAATCCTGGATTTAAAAAATTACCATACCCATTTATTTTTGTCGAAGATGAATATCTTCAAATTGACTATGGATATTCTTTTTTTGATTTTGGTTTTCGAAATATTCCAGGTTTAGACTACTATTTGAACAACAAAAGTGTTCTACTACGAATAGTGGATGATTATGTAAGCAAGGGTTATCAAATTATTTGCTCAAGTAATGAGGCTAAAGGTGTTAAAAATATTTTCCGAAAAAAAGATTTTGTCTTAGTACCTGGTTTTCTTGAAAAAGGTTTTGTTAATGCAGAATTTAAAATATTAGTTCTTTCTGATTACGAACTTTTTGGAAAAGTAGATTTGGGTGAGGGTGATTGGCTCAAGCAAATTCTTCCTGGTGATTTTGTTGTTCATGAGGATCATGGTATTGGTGTTTTTGAAAAAGTAGCTGAAGAAAAAGACGATACATATATTGAAATACACTATGCAAACAAGGATAAATTGCTTGTACCTCTTTCACAGAATCAAAAAGTAACCAAATATTTAGGGGGTAGAGGTAGAGTTCCAACTTTAACAACTCTTAATAGTGGTTCTTGGGGAAGGGTAAAGAAAAAAGTTAAGGTTGATGTACAAGAATTAGCAAAGGAACTTTTACAAATTTATGCTATGAGGGAGATTTTAAAGTTTAAAGTTCCAAAAAGTAAGCAAGATTTTAAAAAAGACTTTGAAAATTTTGTAAAAGATTTTGAATTTAAAGACACTCATGATCAAACTCTTGTAACTCAGGAAATTTTTGATGATATTTCTAGTGGTAAATTAATGGATAGGCTTTTGATTGGTGACGTTGGTTTTGGCAAAACAGAGTTGGCTATGAGGGCGGCTTTTTTGTCTGTGAGGATGGGTATGCAAGTTGCAGTTCTTGCACCTACAACTATTCTTGTTGAGCAACATGGTGCTGTTTTTAGAGAAAGGTTTGCAAAATACAATGTTAAGGTTGAAAACCTTTCAAGGTTTTTAAATAGTGGTGAAAAGAAACAAAAGTTAGAAAAACTTGAAAATGGTGATATTGATATTTTAATTGGTACTCACAGTTTACTTTATGAAAGTGTAAAATTTAAAAATCTTGGTTTAATAGTTATTGATGAGGAGCAGAAGTTTGGTGTCAGGCAAAAGGAGAAACTAAAGCAAAAAAGATTACAAAGTCATGTTCTTTCAATGTCTGCAACACCAATACCTCGTTCTTTGGGTATGTCTCTTTCTGGAATTAGAGATATTAGTACATTGTTTAGTCCTCCTGAAGGAAGGAAGAGTATTTTAAATAGGTTTGGTAGTTTTGATTGGGATGTTGTTAAAAAGGCTATAGATTTTGAGGTTAAAAGAAAAGGTCAAGTATATTTTTTACATAATAGGGTTTTTGATATTTCTTTTGTTCAGAAAAAATTAAATGAGCTTTTTCCTCTTCTTAATATTGCTATTTTGCATGGAAAAATGAATGGAGATGATATTAGTAGAGTAATGAACGCTTTTTGTAATGGAAAAGTTGATATTTTGATTTGTACTACCATTATTGAGAATGGCCTTGATATACCTAATGTTAATACTTTGATTGTAGATGATGCATCAAAATTTGGTCTTTCACAACTTTATCAAATACGTGGGAGAATAGGACGTTCTAATGTACAAGCGTATGCTTACTTCCTTTACAAATCAATGAAAGGTAACACAGAATTAAGGCTTGACGCTCTAATGGAAGCTCAGGATTTAGGTAGTGGTTTTCTCCTTGCAAACAGAGACCTTGAGATTA
>PWIP01000003.1 GCA_003560355.1 Candidatus Dojkabacteria bacterium
TGAAAGAATATGGTTGGACTCTAGTTTCTTCTGAAAGGGATTTTGTTGAATATTCTGATATTGAAAATCTTGAAATACATACGTATCTAGATCAGGAAGAAATTCAGAATTTCTTTTCATATGAACCAAGTTTTGTTTTTCACGAAGATATTGATTCTGCATTTTCAAGTGGTATTGCTTTGATAAGTTGGGGGGATTTTAGGGATGATTTTGAGCTAGTTATACCTATGCAAGATGATACGAGATTAGAAAAGTTCCGTACTCCTATCCTTTATATGCGAGACGATGCAAGACCTTTAGAAAACCTTGGGATATAGATATTTACCTTTTAACACAACCTTCCAAGAGTGATATACAATGCCAAGGCAAGACTCATAGTAAAAGGGGCTTGACTAAACATACACTTGATGATAGCATTGCTTTACTCAATTACTGTGGTGGTAATTGTCAGAAATGAAGGAGCTGAAACTTGACCAGTTTTGACTATTTAGTTAGTAAATGCTTCTTCTTTTCGCTTTTTATACCCCCCAGTATTTTCTAAATACTAAAAAGATAGTAAAAAGCAATGTAGTAAAGAACAAGAGCTCCTAGAAGAGTAACAATGGTTATTAATTTGGAACCCGCAAACCAAAGTTTTTTAGTTAGTACAGCTCCTGTAAAAACAACTATTTCAATAAGCATGTAGAAAAGAAGGTACAGAAGTATGTAGGAAGTATATGTTGCTAGTGATAGTGATCTTTCTACCAAAATGCCAGTGAAAGCAATTGGTAAACCTATGGAGCATGGAAGTTCTACCAAAGTAATTACAAATGCAAAAAACAACAAGCTCGTGATTAAAAAAAGATTACTAGTTTTTGGATCCTCAAAAGCTTTTACAACTCTACTCGTAGCACTACTTTTTAACTCTGAATTACCACTTTCACAAGCTGGTCCACGTTTTAAGAATTTAAAGAAATCTCTAGTAAAAAAAACAGCTCCTGTTAAAGCAGCAAGTCCGACAATTATTCTCAAAATTTCCAATTGTCCTACAAGAGCTTCAAAAAGCTTACCCCATGTAAATACAAGAACCCCATAAATTAAAGCAGATGCTACTATGAAAATGCCTCCATAAAGGAAGGTTTTCTTTCGTGATTCAAATTTGATAACTATGGAAAGTATTAAAATCAAAGCCCCAAGAGAACAAACATTGAAACCATCAAATGAGCCAAGAATTACTGTAATTGCAGGCAAAGACCACCCACTTATATCTATCTCAATATTGAGATACGGTATTTTCATCATGCAGCAATCTTCCTCAACAAGTTTCCCCTCCAATGCATCAATTATCATCTCCTCATGCCTTGAAGTAAAATCACGAAATTGGAAAAAATTCTCTCCTACAAATGTCGTGGGAGCCATAATTCCATACTCCTCAACACCAAATCTCTGAGCTATCTCATGAAGTTTGTCGGTATCAGAAATGGGATAAATGTATAATTCCATTTCAGGATAGTCATCTTGAATTTCAAGCATGAAGTCCTTCTGCTCTTTGCAAACAGGACAAAGCCTGTCTTCAAAAAAATAAACCTCTATTTTTTCTTCTTGCTCTGATGCAAACGTTGCTGCTTGAAAAAGTAGTACAGGTAAAAGCAAAACTAAAAAAGACAACGCTATTTTTTTCAACATAATTAAAATTTGCAAAATTTAATTCTCACAACCAGTTAAATCAGCTAAATCATTCATAGATCTACCACCTTCATAAATTTCTCCCCTGTACTGGATTTCAGGGACAAAATCCGTTTGCTTTTCATTTTCACATCTTTCTGGCTGTTCATTACAATTAACGAGAAGACCCTCAACAGTATCATAACCACCTAATTCATTAACCAAATCTGTACACGCTGGACAAGTATCAGAAACATAAATCACCAAACCAGAGTCCACGAGACATTGTACAAAATCCTCATCATTATTTAAAGAGGGGGAAGAGTAAAAAAGAGCTGTAAAGAGCAACAAAACGACAAGGACAAGAATTGCAGTTTTCCACATACAAAAAAAGCTAAAAGCTTAAAGTTCACAACCAGTTAAATCAGAAAAAGCCTGCATAGATCGACCTCCTTCAAAAAGCTCACCATTGTACTGAATTTCAGGGACATAATTTGTTTGCATCTTCTCATCACACTTCTCCCAATCATCTCCACACAAAACGAAAAGCTCACCAGCTGCATCATAACCACCAAATTCGTTTGCTAAACTAGTACAGGCTGGACAAGTTTTTGAAGCATAAACAACCATTCCAGAATCTACAAGACATTGTATAAATTCATCACTTGGTAATTCAGTTTGTTGTTGTGCTTGTTCATCTAAAAACTCATCAAATTCTTCAATCATCACATCGTCTTGTTCAACAACAACCTCTTCACCTTGAACAATTCCATCTTCTACATTTTCAACGTCAACTTCCTGCTCCCTATCAATAAAGTAAAATACTGTAAGTATCGCTCCAAGAACTACTAAAGAAGCAAACAAAGTTGTAAATGTTTTTCCCATAAAATTTAATCAAAAAATTAAAATAACAATCTGTAGTTTACTAAAAAAGCTAGTATTTAGCAAGTAGTTCAGCAACTTTCTTATGTAAGCCTTTTTTTAGTAGTTTTGACTGCTCTCTTACTTTTTCTAATTCAAATTCATCCAACTTATTAAAAACTTTTCCAAATTCAGGATAATACCAAATATGTGACAACCACTTACTCTTTGGAATATTTTTATCCGGCAACTCATCAGCTATATATCCTGTCTCGGTAATTTTCTGGTCAGACCAAAGAACTTTGCCAGTTTTTGCAAGAGCAAGAGCATGGTGAAAAACAACCTTTCTTTCTTCTCCTTTTAGACCTTTCATCATCTTAAGAAGTTTCTCTGCTTTTTGAACATCATTTCTTTTTTCACCGATGATTCTTTGGTTTTTCAAAAAATTCCAGTCTTCTCCTAAAGCTGGTATATCTACACCTCCGTCAGAAGCTAAAACAAAAAAGTCTGTTTTCTTTGAAATCTCAATCGCTTTCTTTTGAGCATTTTCTTCTAAAGTATTCTCGTCTTCTAAAACATCAACAACAATGCTCTGATCTTTTAAAAAATGGATATTTATACCCTCAACTCCATCAAGATAGTAGAGCATCTCATCAGCTTTGTAATC
This sequence comes from Candidatus Dojkabacteria bacterium, assembly GCA_003560355.1. GTDB lineage: Bacteria > Patescibacteriota > Dojkabacteria > SC72 > T1SED10-24 > PWIP01. Next base: position 3,173 of record PWIP01000003.1, read on the forward strand.
ATTCTTTGTACCTATGAGGATATCCACTTTTACAAGCTAAGAAAATACAAAAGGAAGAGAGCAAGAAGAACAGGATTTGAGAAAAGCAAAACTTTGCTTAAAAAATCAAGTTCCATACCCCCTTCACTTAAAAATGCTAAATAAAAGACTAACAATGATAGAAGCGGATATGCTAGTAACCAAATTGAAATTCCAGAAGCAAAATATATGAGACCCCAAAAAACAACCGTTAGAAGAAGGTAACAACCTTTAAGGTGACCTCTAACTAAGAGCGTAGTAGATTTCATGGCTATTTAAATAAAAAAGGTAATATACTCTATTACCTCCATTATGGTTTAGTACAAAAAGAATGTCAATATTTCTTTTTAATTCTTTAGGAAATTTTTTAAAGGACTTCTAA
>PWIP01000039.1 GCA_003560355.1 Candidatus Dojkabacteria bacterium
ACTATATTAGGACTGGAGAATTAATTAGAATTTCCAAAGGGATATATGCATTAGATGAAAACTATTCTGTATGGGAGTTTGCAAACAAGCTAAGAAAGCCCTCATATATAAGCTTTTATACTATCTTGCAAGATGCTGGAATTGTCTTCCAACCCTACTCCACTATATTCCTAGCCTGTAATAGGTCGGAAGTTATTGAAAAAAATAATCAAAAATTCAAATACAGGAAATTAAAAGATGAGATACTTTACAATATGAAAGGTTTGCAAGAAAGAGAAAACGTCATGATAGCGACACCTGAAAGAGCGCTACTAGACAAAATCTATTTAGATGGGGATGAATATTTTGATAATTTGGGTAAAATAGATTGGGAATTTGCAAAAGAAATGAATGATGATTTTTACAAAAGCAAAAAAATAGAGAAATATATATTACTACATAAAAATGATTGTAAGTTTCACAACTCAAAAACAATATCCCCAGTCTCATAAGTCAAATCATATTTAATATTTAGTTTTTCAAAGTTTTCAATTACCTCCTTGTGAGGATGTCCAAACCTGTTGTCTTCACCAACGCAGCAAATTGCATAACTAGGTTGTATATATTCTAAAAACCTTTGTGAACTTGCCGTTCTTGAACAATGATGACCTGCCTTTAAAACATCAACTTTTAGTTCTTCCTTACTATAATTCCTCATTAACCAAGCCTCAACTTCATGCTCAGCATCTCCTGTAAGAAGCATGGTACCCGAATCTGAAAAAAGCTTTAAAACTATTGATGCATTATTTACATTTGAAAACTCAATACACTCATCACCCGCTTGTTCAAGTGGATAAAGGAGTTGTAGAGAAAAAGAATTTCCTTCAAAACTAAACTCTTCATTAATAATTACTATATTCTCTTTTAGATATAAAAAGTACCTATACAGGTTGGAATTATAGCAGGCAGGATAGTACAAAACTTCTTTCACATCATATCTTTCTAAAATATCTATTATCCCAGAAAGATGATCTTCATGAGGGTGTGTAAGTATCACAGTATCAATTATTCTATCTCTTGGGTGCAAATATTCCGAAATACTATATACAACATAATCACCTCCCCCACCATCCACTAACACCTTTTTACCGGAAGAATCTATCAAAAAAATTGAATCACCCTGACCAACATCAAAAACTATAACTCTAGGTTCATACTCTAAAGCTTCGTAATTCAAAAAAATTCCAATCACAAGAAAAATTACAAGGACTATATTATTTAAAAACCAACTAAAGATTTTCTTGCAAATTGAGATAATAGTTTTTTCCATCTACAGGTGAAAATATTAAAATTAAAATACCTATTAACAAGTATATTGCCCCTACTATAGAGACAGTGATATTTACATCATGAGATGCATATTCTAAATTACCGAGAAAGTCAACTATGAGTTCAAAATATTTTAATTGAGCCCAAATCACTAAAAAAAGTATTTGAGAAATATATGAAGAAAAAAGATTAAAAAATAGAGTGATAAAACCAAGGATAAGGGTATATTCTAATACTGGAAGTATTAAAATATTAGTTACTACTCCAATAATTGAAATTTTCTGAAAAGAATACGCAATTATTGGCATAGTTATTATTGTACACGCAAGACTAGGTATGAAATAATTCTGAAGAAATTTGTAAATAGAACCTTTTAATCTTTCAAAAGGGATTGTAAAGTCTAATATTTTTTGAATATATGCATCAAGTATCGGAGTTATATAAATTAAGCCACCAGTTGCTGAAATAGAAAGGAGGAAACCTATTTCTTTGATGATTCTTGGATCAATTAAAACAAAAATGAAGGCACTAGTAAAAAAAACAATATTTATATTTGAAACAACACCATAATAAACGGCCAATAGTGTGAGGCTTAACATAATAGTTGCCCTAATTATTGAAGGACTCAGCCCTGCAAGTACACAATACAACCAAATCAAAAAAATCGTTAACAAAGTCCTCGGTCTTTTTGAGACAAAGAAAAAAATTTTGTTAATACCAAGGAATATAATTGAGACATTATAACCAGAAGCGACAATAATATGAGTAATACTTGCAACTCTTAAAGCTTCACCAAAATCTTCCTCAAAAACTCTTTTTTCACCAAAAAGAACTCCAAGAAAAAGAGAAGCCTGTGGTTCTGTTAATTTACTTTCTACAATACTTCTAACCTTCCTTTTGAAATCCATAAGACTATTTTTTAGAAAAAAACCTTCTCTTTCATCAGAACAATTTAATATGGGATATCTCACTATATAATATATTCTTCTATTTCTTAAAAATGCTTTGTAATCAAAACCTTCAAAAGATTCTGGCTCAACCAAATTTCCAGCAATTGTACAAACTTGTCCTACTTCTAACCTAGGAAAACGAGAAGTATTTGACTGAACCAAAAAACTTTCTTGAGAATCAACTCTAAAAATAACTCTGGCGTACTCATGTTTGTAAATAGGTTCTTCACTAACATAACCTACTAACTCTACACGCTCATTCAAATAATTTTTATCTACATAATTTCTGACTTCACTTTCAATATACAGATCATAATAATTTCTTAATGAACAAAGAAGAATTACAAAAAGAACAATTATGAAAATCCTACCTTGTTTAAAAATTAAAAGAAAAAAAGAAAGACCTACTAATACATATATGCCTTGCCATAAATAGGCATGAAAAACTACTTGAGATAAAATATAGGTTAGGGCTATAATAAGAATTTTTCGTTCTGAGATGTAAAGGAGTAAGCTTTTTAGTCTTTTTAAAGGCATATGAAATCCTTCATATTTTCAAAAGTAGCATCTCCAATACCAGAAACATTCTTAAGATCTTCCAGTTTATTATACGGTCTCCCCTCTACAATATCTCTGGCTCTAGCTTCTCCAATCCCTGACAATTCCATCAACTCCTCTTTAGAAGCATTATTAATACTTATACAGTCCTCAGAAGTAACAGTATCTTCTCCTTCAACCTCAGGCTTTTGCTCTGTTTGAACCTCTGTAATAACACTTTTTGGTGTTCTGATCTACTTCATAACGCTAGCTGTATAGTTTACTTGCTCGTCTTCTACTCTCGTACAAACTACATCATTACGAAAAGGAATATATATTTTTTCCTCATTCTCAAGAATTCTCGCCAAGTTAACTCTCTGAGCAACATACTTAAAAGCATAAGCCGTTGGATTAAATCCCTGCGCCTTTTCAATTGCATCATTAACTATCGCCCCCTTTTCAAGACAAACTACACCAGGCTCCATTACAGCACCACTAACATCAACAAAAAAATTACAACCGTTTCCATCACTTGCAGTACTTTCTTCTTCGGAAAAATCCTTCAAAGAAACACCATTATCTTCATAGGTGGAACAGTAAAAAATACTCGTCAAAAGTCCCCCTAATCCTAGAGATACGAGACTAACAACACCAAGAAAAATGTAATATGTTTTTTGCATATTACATTGTAAAAAGAAAAAGTGAAAAAGTTTTGACTATTTTATGGCTATTCT
>PWIP01000002.1 GCA_003560355.1 Candidatus Dojkabacteria bacterium
GCAAATAATTAAGGCTTTTGTTTTGAAAAAATTTGGTCAATTTGAAAGAAGGCACAATCCTTCTGAAATTACTTTTGTTTCAATGATGGGTTATGGAGAGGGCTTGAATATGCAAGTCCTTTTCCCTTCTAAGAGAATAGAGCATACTCTTTCCTCAATGGTTTCTTCTAAAGGTTTGAGGCAGTTACAAATTAGTGAAACAGAAAAATATGCTCATGTCACTTACTTCTTAAATGGAGGTATAGAGAAACCATATGAAAATCAAGCTTTTATAAACATACCGTCAAAAAAGGTTTTTGATTATGCAGAGACTCCAGAAATGAGTACAGGTTTGGTAACTGAAAAAGTTTTAGGTCATTTATCTGAAATAAAGCATAACAAGCTTTCTTTAATAGTTGTAAACTTTTCAAACCCTGATATGTTGGGTCATAGTGGTGATATAGAGATGGCTGTAAAAGGAAATGAGTTTGTTGATTACTGTACCAAGCGTATTGTTGAAAAAACTCTTTCAGTTGGTGGTGTATGCATCATTCTTTCTGACCATGGCAATTGTGATGTTATGTTTGATGAAGTTCGTAATCAGGTGGATACCCAACATACAAGTAATCCTGTACCTTTTATACTTGTTTCTTCTAAGGAAGAAACTATTAGAAAAAAGGACGAAGATATTTTAAAATTGGGGTTTGGTGTAAATCAAGAACCTACTGGAATGTTAGCGGATGTTGCCCCTACGACATTAAACATATTAGGCATTGATCCTCCTGCTACTATGACAGGAGTAAATCTCCTTGATGTCATATAATTAGTAGAATTATCATTAAAATACCCAACGCTATCCTGTATATACCAAATACTAGTAAAAATTTTGTGTGTAGGAGTTTTTTAAAGATTAAAATAGTAAAGTATGCGAATACGAATGTAGCTAGTCCACCAATTAAATTTTCAGCTTTGAACATTGTATTAAGTGAATTTTGATTTTTTACAACTTCAAAGAAAAAGGCTCCAATTATTAATGGTAAACCTATTAAAAACGAAAAAGCAACAGCTATATCCTTCTTAACACCAGTTAAAACAGCAGCTGTAATTGTTATCCCTGACCTTGAAGTACCAGGAACCAAAGCTACAATTTGTGCTAGAGCAATTATCAATGCATTTTTCTCCTTAATCCCTTCTAATTTATCAACATGTGTTTTTTTACTTAAGAATAAATCCACTAAAATCATTAAAATACCAAAGAAAATTAAAGATGGGATTATTACAATAGTGTTATGCAGTAAACTTTGTACATGCTCATATATTAGAATTCCTGCCAATGCTGCGGGTATTATTCCGATAAATATTATTTTGAGAAGGTAGTTTCTTGAATTGGAAAACAAAACGTACTTAATTTCAGGCATAAATCCCCAGATTATTGCTAAGCCAGTCATAAAGTGTAGGAAGGTTAGGAATGTTAAATCCATCTCTATATCTAAAAAGCCACTTAGCAAAATTAAATGCCCAGAACTTGACACAGGTACTATTTCCGTAATACCTTGTACTATACCTAAAATTATTTTACTTATTACTTCCATTTATTATATTATATGCTAGAATGGTTAAATGAGATTCTTTGAAGACTATCACATTATGAGTTCTAAATTCAAATTATACTTTACAATATTGTTCTCCTGGGTATTGTTTTTCTTTAGTTCTACAATTATTCTTGGTGATACTGACTTTACCACAAATGCCGAACTAACATTATATCCTACTCAAGGTAGTATAGAGCAGGGAGAGGATTTAATAATTGATGTTTTAGTTGATACCAAGGGTCAAGAAGTTGTTCTTGTACGAGCTGTTGTATCATTTGATCCAGAGATAGTTCGGTTGGAAACTGTTTTGAAAAATGAGGATCTTTTCTGTGATTGGCCTTCGGGGGAGCAGTTTCTTGATAACAATGAAGGGATTGTTATGGTGACAGGATTTTGCCAAAGTGGTACTGAAGATCCCCTTTATGTGACTATTGGAGAACCTGATGTTTTTGCTCGTTTTACATTTTCAACTTTACAGGCTGGAGATTTAAGAATGGATTGGGAATACTCTGGTTTTGATGAGCCTATGAAGTCTGTAATTATGGCTGATGGTAGCCCCCCTCAAAATATTTTGGTTTTTGATGATGACTCTCTAACATATAGATACACAGTAACTCCTAAACCCGAAGACCCACCTCCACCTCAAATGCCTGACACAAACATTCCAATATTTGAAAATTTGTCTTCTACTGCTGTACTAGGGGGTTCAGTTTTTGTTTTAGCTTTTTTTGTAAATATCTTGCTTGATCCTAAGAGAAGATATTTTAGAAAATCACGTACTATTGTTGTTTATGATGATGAAGAAAAATGAGAAAAGAAAATGCCCCGATAATTTAAAAATAGCTATTGTTTACGAATGGTTGTTCCGAATGGCTGGAGGTGAGAGGTGTATTGACGGTTTATGTGAGATTTTCCCAGAAGCTGAGATTTTTGTACTCTTTGGAAGTGAGAAAAATCTTTTGTCTAACATCAAAGGTCATAAGATACACTATTCATTTCTTCAAAAATTTCCAGGTATTAAAAAGATATACAGGTATACATACTTTTTTTGGCCTAGTGCTATTGAAACTTTTAAATTTGATGATTACGATATTGTATTAAGTGTAAACCATTGTGTTGCTAAGGGCGTTGTAGTACCAGAAAATGTACCACACATTTCATACATATTCACTCCAATGCGTTATGCTTGGGACATGTCCTCTGAATATTTTAACAGGGCTCATTTTTCTTTTTTCAAGCGTTTCGCCATAAATATTTTTCTACCATATTTACGAGCTTGGGACTACTATTCTTCAAAAAGACCAGGAGAGATAGCGGTGATTTCAAAATTTGCTGGGAGTAGAGTAAGGAAGTATTACAAAAGAGATTACGAAAGAATCATCCGCCCTCCTGTTGACATTCAAAAAGCTATGTATGACGACAAGCCAGGTGACTACTATGTGGCTATTGCGCCATTTGAACCAAACAAATATGGCGATATTATTGTTGAAGCAGCTAAATATTCTGGATTTAGGTTAAAATTGATAGGGGAGGGGAGTATGAAAAAAAGGTTGCAAAAAAGTTCAAAAGGTTTTCAAAATATTGAATTTCTTGGCAGAGTTAGTGAAAAAGAAAAATTCAAAATTCTTTCTAGAGCTAAGGGATTTATTACCATGGGTACTGAAGATTTTGGAATTGCCCCAGTTGAAGCTCAAGCTTGTGGTGTACCAGTAATTGGTTACAATGCCGGTGGAGTTAGAGAAACAGTAATAAATGAAAAGACAGGTATTCTTCTAGATACGAGAACCAAAGAAAGCTTAAGTAAAGCTATAGAGGATTTAGAGATTAAAATGA
>PWIP01000072.1 GCA_003560355.1 Candidatus Dojkabacteria bacterium
AGAACAAAATCAAGTCTCTGATTTCTGAATCTATAAGAGATATATTAAAAGACATAAATCAGGCATAGGAAAAGACAAAAAGTAAATCACATTTGGGGTGGACAATGGGACTTGAACCCACAACCTTCGGTACCACAAACCGACGCTCTAACCAGTTGAGCTATGCCCACCACAACGAACTCCCAATTATACCTAAAAATATAACCCTATACAACAAATTGTAAACCTTGCAACTAATGATATAATAGGGGAGATATAGATAAAAATCTTTTTAAATGCCAAAAAAGTTAAAAATTTTAACAACAAAAAACAAAAAAGAAGAAAAAAAACTTAGAGAAAAATCAAAACCTCTCTCAGACTCAGAAATAAAAAGCTCTGAATTTCAAAAATTCCTTGATGATTTAATACATACCGCTAAAAATCAAACACTCCAAGAAGGATGGATAACTGCCGGATTAGCAGCAATACAAGTAGGAAAACCCCTATGTGTATTTATTGCAATAAATGCTGAAACAAAAGAATATGAAGAATATATAAATCCGGAGATTGAATATTTGGGTGATGTTCAAGAAAAAGAAATAGAAGGGTGTTTAAGTTTACCTGAATTACAAAAAGAAGTTCTTAGATACAGAAAAGTTAAAATTGTTTACAAAAACAGATTAGGCGAAAAAAAATCTAAAAAAGTTGACAACTACTCATCAAAAATAATACAACATGAGTATGACCACTTGCAAGGAATTTTGTTTCCAGATAAACTATCAAAGTAATTTAAAAATATAGTTGATAAATGAAAAAACTGCTTACAATAATAACCATTTTAACACTGTGGTTCTCTTTCTCTTCAAACGTATTAATCGCAGAAGATGTCAGAGAAGAATTGGATGCAATTGAAAGGGAAAGAATTCAGAAAATTGAAGAACAGTTGCTCTTAAATTTACCTGAAATTTCTGATAATCCAAATCACATAATTACTTTCAAAGATCCTTCTGAACAAGGAGTTTTTTTGGAAATTGATGGACAAGAATTTGAAGAAATAACTAGTCCATACACATTACCTTCATTAAGTCTAGGAAGACATGTACTGGTATTCAAATTCACAGACCAACAGGGTACAGAACAAACATTTGAAAGAACAATAACCATTATACCCAGACCAGCAGTTTTAAATCCCCCAGCTATTGTAGAAAATGAGATAAAAATTTCTGGTACAGCAATGGCAAATTCAGAAGTTGAAATTTTTCTCTCAAGAGATATTTCAAATCAAAAAGCTCTTGTTGAAGTAGATGCAAATGGAGAATGGGAACACATATTTACAGAAGATATTGAAGAAGGCATATATACTGCACTAGCAACAACCAGAAGGAATGGCTTTTCCAGCTACTACTCAGAACCCATTGTTTTTGAAATTGGTGCAGACTCAGAAACACTTACACCAGTACAACAAAGAGCAGAAGGCACATCTTTTAGTTTTTCGGATTTTGATATAACTGATTACAGAGGTATACTACAAACTCTTAGGAATAATCCAGACCTTTTGATAGCTTTTGGGAGTTTTTTCCTTCTAGGAATTCTCCTAGCTTGGATTGCACTTTCAATAATTTCTAAAATAACACAAAAAAAGACAAAAAAAGTTTTACAAGACCTTCTAAAAAAGAAAGAGGAAGAAGTAGAAAAAGCTTCATCACTAAGAGAAAAGTTTGAAAATTCAAAGGGGGAAGAGGATAATGAGAAGGAGGAAAAACAAGAGAAGAAAGAAAAAGATGAAAAGAAGGAAAAAGAAGAAGAAAAGAAAAAGGAGAAAAAGAAAGAAAAGAAGGAAGAAAAAAAGAAAGAAGAAGAGGAGGAGAAAGAGGAAGAAAAAGAAGAGGTGGAGGAGGAGAAAGAGAAAGAGAAAGAGGAAGATGATGACGAAGAAGCTAAGACATTAACAAAAAAGGAATTCATGGAGAAATTCAAAGAACTTGACCCTGATGACGAGGAAGGTAACGAAAAAGATTTAAAAAAGAAAAATATTAAAATCTCCTTAACCTCAAAAGACTAAATATTCCAATACCATTCATGTACATTTCTGTACCTATCACTTGGAGAAACAATATTTTCAATATCAAAACCTTCTAAGTTTTTTCTAAGTATGAAGAATGCTTTTGGATGATACAAAAATACAACAGGGGCATCATCTACTAAATATCTTTGAAAAAGAAAATAATCCTCCTTTCTTTCTTCTTTGTCTAAATTTGTTCTAGCTCTCTCAAGCAAAATATCCACCCTTGAATAATCGTATCCCGAAATATTCAACATAGGATGATCAATTCTCAAAGAATGCCACAAATTATATTGATCTGGATCCACAGCCACCTCTATTTCATACAAAAGAAGTTCAAAATCTCTAGTTGGTAAAATTTCTCTCATAACCTGGTCATAATTCAAAGGTCTTGTTCGTAACAAAACACCCCCTTCTCTAAACATCTCCGCTAAAGCACCAATTAATCTTTCATTCATCTCATTTTCTAAAAAAGATATATTCAAAGACAAAACCTTGTTATCATCAGTAAAATAATATTCGTCTTGAGGACCTCGCTCATAACCCAAAGACTCAAGAATCTCCGCAGCCCCTTCCAAATCATAATCCAAAGCCTCTAAAGAGTCATTAAATGCCCAAGACCTAGGAGATATTGGCCCTTCAGCAACAACCCCATCTATACCACCAACCTCAAGCAATCTCTCCTTATCAATCAGCAAGGAAATGGCTCTTCTAAATTCTGCATCCGAGTAACTTTCACGCCTAGTATTGAAAAATATCAATTTCTGTCTATTGTGCAAAACTAGTTCTTCAGTTCTAAAAAAAGGATATTCCTCTAAATTATCTATCTTCTCAAGATTGAGAGTGTTAATAACGTCAATGACATTATTTTTCACAGCATCGTTTAAAGAATTATAGTCTTCAAAAAATAAATAACGATAATTCTTGATAGAAGGTTGCAACCAATGCTGTTCAAAAGCACTCAGCATAAAGCCCCTCTGACTAATTGAATCAACTTTGTAAACACCACAACCTATTGGTTCACTATTAGTCTTACTCACAGCAAAATTCTGCAAAGGCAAATTGGAATATATATGCTTTGGAATCATATATACCGAAATTGCTTCCCAAAAAGTAGCATTTGTTTCCTCAAGTTTAAATCGCAGCGTATATTCATCTATTTGCTCAATCTTTACTCCCTCCAAAGCTCTTCCATACGTATCTTCACCATATTCCTGCGCAAGCAAAATAGAAGTCTCAAAATTCCAAATAATATCATCTGTTGTCAAAGGAGCACCATCATGCCAAAAAACACCCTCTCGCAACTTGAAAAGATATTCAAGGTCACTAGTTTTAGCCCATTCAAAAGCAAGACTAGC
>PWIP01000013.1 GCA_003560355.1 Candidatus Dojkabacteria bacterium
AGTCCTTCTTTATTAGTTATTTTAAGATACGCCTCCTGTTGGTGTTGTCCCATTAGTAATTCATTTAGCACTTGGATTTTCCTCTTCGATGTTAATTCATCAAAGTTTTTGCCGTGTATATCCTTAGAAAGTTCATTTAGAAGTGCTCCCTTACCATCACTTACTTCTATTTTTTCTGCAGACATATTTGAGACATAATATATTATACTATAGGGGATTATATTAAACATATTATAAAAAAACAAGTGTTCTAAAAGCCTTTTTACAATTGATATACTATTACGAATATGTTACAATGATGCCATGAAAAACCTCTCACACATACCAAATTCTCTAAAAACTCTCCTTTGGGATTCAGATATTTCAAAACTAAATATTGAGAAAAACAAAAAATACATTATTGAAAGAATATTGGAGTATGGAGACATTCCTGAGGTAAAGTGGCTTTTTTCAAACTTTGAAAAAGATGATATAGTTGAAGTACTAAAAAAAAGTAAAAAACTAAGTGTAAAAACAGGAAATTATTTTTACAATGTTTTAGAATTAAATGAACCAAAGGAAAACTTTGAATGTTTGAAAAAACCTTACACCCAAAAACAAAATCGCTTTTAGAAAAAATAAGTGATTTTGCAAACGAAAAAAATTTTTACTTAGCTGGAGGGACAGCACTGGCTTTGCAATTGGGACATCGTGTGTCTGTGGATCTGGTTTTTTTTTCTAAAAAGGAAATAGATACAAAATTACTAATACGGGATTTAAAAAATTTTGGTTTTGAATTTCATGTTCAAAATGAAAATCTTGGAACTCTGGATTTAGTAATAAATGATGTAAAAGTTTCTTTTTTAGAATACAAATATCCATTGTTAGAAGATTTTGTAGAATTTGAAAATGTAAAAATGGCTTCAATTTTGGATATAGCTTGTATGAAAGTTACAGCTATTAGTTCGCGAGGTAGTAAGAAAGATTTTTATGACATTTGGATGATTTTAGAAAAATATTCACTAGCAGATATTTTTAAAGCCATAGAAAAAAAATACGAAGGAGTTAATTACAGTACCATGCATCTTTTAAAATCCCTCACCTATTTTCAAGATGCTCAAGATGATCCAGACCCTGTTTTACTTGTAGATACGGATTGGAATAAAGTGAAGGAAGATATTGTAAAGAAGGTTGAGGGAGAGAAGTTTTTGAATTAGAAAAGAAAAAGGCCTGAAGGTTGTTTTAAAAACTGCTGTCTAGTAAATTACTAAACAACTTAACCTTCAGGCTTTCACGTACTTTAATTATTTAGAGCTTCCATTTTATCGTGATTTTTCTTAAATTCCTTTCGGAGTCTCATTAATTTCTTTTCTTTCCAAAAAAAGAAACAAAACATTATTTTTCCTCCTTTAAAGTACGATGATACCCTAATTATATCAAAAAACAGGGTAAATTACTATAGGGTAGTTAGCTTTCGATTCCTTTATTCTCTTTTCTGTAGTAAAAGACCTTAACAGCCTCAGTAGCGATGAAGTAAGCTATAACAATGGCAATAATTATAAATAGGTTTTCGTAAGTTGGCCTTTCAAATTGAAAATACCTTTGTCCAATAGTCAAGAAAGGTAAAATAATGGTAATAACAGCTGCAATCAAAGCAAGCGAAGTTAAAGTTTTTGATGGCTTTATTGAACTTAAGAAAAACTTTCTTGTCCTTATTGAAAAAATAAAGACAAGTTCTGTAAGTACCGAGCCAATAAACCAACTAGTTTGTAATACTGCAGGTGAAATTTTGTAAAAGAAGAAAAAGAAAACAAAGTCAAAAACTGTACTAACTAAACCTAAAATTGTACTTACAACTAAAATATCTTTAACTTTGTACTTTCGTGGTTTTAGAAGAACTTCTTGATCAACATAGTCTGTAGCTACTGCAATCATTGGAAAGTCAGAAAGTAAGTTAAGTAACAGAATTTGCAAGGGAAGCATTGGTAAAAAATCGATGAAGAGTGAAGCTATTGCTACGGCATAAAAATTACCAAAGTTTGCAGCCAAAGTAAGAGTTAAGTACTTAATTGTATTTGCAAAAACCTTCCTTCCTTCATAAATACCATCAACTATAACTTGAAGGTCTTTTTCTAGAAGAACTATATCTGCAGCTTCTCTTGCAATATCACTGGAATTTGAAACAACTAAAGAAACATTTGAAACTTTAAGTGCTGGTGCATCATTTATTCCATCTCCTAGAAAACCAGTGTAGTTTTTTTCTCCCAGTATTTTCATTATTTCGTATTTTTGTTCTGGTGTGAACCTAGCAAAGACCTTTTTACTCTCTGCGGCTTTTCTTTTTTCTACATCATTTAACTCTTCAAACTCTAAGCCAGTAATAATATTGGTGTCTTTTTTTGTTAAGCCAATATCAAAAGCAACCCAAGAAGCAACTCTTTTTGAATCACCAGTTATTACCTTAAGCTCTATACCAAGCTCCTTGGCTCTTTTTACAGCTTCGTAAGTAGATTCTTTTACTGGGTCTTCAAATGCAACTACTCCAATAAATGCTAAGTTTCCTTCTTCCCAAATTTTTTCAACATCCTCATTTTTTTTGAAAACCCTTTTTGCTATAGCTAGACACCTCATACCTCTCTCTTCTTTTTTTTCAACCCATTTAACTATTTCAGCCTTTTTCTTTTTTGAGATACTGCATTTAGTAAGAACTGATTCTACAGCACCTCTAAAAACTATCCTTTCCTCCTTACCTTTTGATACTAAAACACCATTTCTTCTCAAAGCTGGATTAAAAGGTAAATATTTAATTCTTTCAAAGTCTTTTAAAGTATTTTTTTCTTCTTGTGATATTGCATCCCACAGTGCCATATCAAATGGCTCTATGCTTTTTCCTTCAACTAACGATGCAGCAAGATTGGCGTAAGTGAGTAGTTCTGATTTAGAATTTGCAAAAGTATCAATAACTTCTAGGCGATTTTCCGTAATAGTTCCAGTTTTGTCAGTACATAATATATTTAAACTACCTAGTTCTTCAATTGCGGAAAGTCTTTTTACTGCTACCTTCTTTTTGGCTAGAATAGCAGAGCCTCTTGAGAGAGAAAAAGTCATAACTAGTGGTAAGGCTTGTGGAATTACAGAAACAGCCAAGGCAATTGTAAATATTAGTAGGGTAGGAATATCAGAAACTCCTGGTCTGAATATTAAATTGATACTGAAGAGAAGTAATATTGTTACAGAAACAATTTTTAAAATAAATGAACTAAATTTAGCAAGAGTTTTTTCAAAACTACTTACTTTTTCTGTATCTAGTGTTAATTGAGCGATTTTACCAAAAGAAGTTCTTTGTCCAGTTGCAATGACTAAACACTTTGCACTGCCATTTACTACGCTACTTCCACTGTAAACCATATTACTTG
>PWIP01000015.1 GCA_003560355.1 Candidatus Dojkabacteria bacterium
AAAGTACTCTTCATTGCAACAGCTAATAGATTCACAACTATATCAAGAGAATTATTGGATAGGTTGGAATTCATTGCATTTGATGATTACAAATTAGAAGAAAAAGCTATTATCGCTAAATACTACCTTTTCCCTAAAGTATTACATTATGCTGGTCTTAAAGAAGAAGAATTAGTTATAGAGGATGAGGCTTGGGGAGATTTGACTAAAGCTTTTGGTAAAGAGCAAGGAGTCAGAAGATTAGAAAGAAATTTACAAAAAGTTGCTAGGAGTGTATTAAAAGATATTGTTATGGGCAAGGCAAAGACTGTAAAGATAAACAAAGGTAATGTTAATCAATATACCAAACTTGCACTCCCTGAGATTGAAACCGTTAGAGGTATTGATTACACTTTAGCTAAAGAACCGAAATCCCATAAAGGGAATTAATATTTTCAAAAAATTCTCTTTCAAAATTCTCAACAGAAATACCCTTGTTCGTCAACACTACTCTGGATTTTGTACCATAACCGGGCAGCAAATTTATCAATCTTAGCGCAGAATACTTTTCAGTATCATTGGATTCAAAAACAACTTTTATGTTTTTCCCATCAAGATTATATATCACAAAAGCTATATCAAAATCTCCACAAATATTAAATAATATTCTTCCTTTAATATCTAATCTAGAAAAATCCAAACCCATAGATGAGGATACTTCAGACCATATTACCTTCTTTTCTTTATCAACCCTAATATTTTCAAAAACTTTCTTCTGTAGCTGAAAATTTTCATAATCCTTTGAATAATACAAAGTACGCATCGCTTTATTGAAATCAGAACCGTTTTCAATTAATTGATTCGCAAGTAGCCAACCATCCCTATTACCATTTTCCAAAAGTTTGTATTTAGATATAACTCCTTGTAACAAGACATTAAGAACATCTTCAGGTATTGAATCTGAAAGTGTTTTTATGAATTCATAAATAACTTCACTGTAACTCTTTTCTTTACTGAGTAAAAATTTATATTTGCCAAAATCCGTTTCCTTTCTTGTTAAAGAAATTACATCTGTATTTTTAAGTATTGTTTTAAAATCTTCATCCAAATTATCAACATGGGTTAAGTTAATTGAAAAAATCAAGTCAAAAGAACTACCTCCGGAAATAAGTTCTACATTATCAAAATTAAAAACTTCATCTTTGGGAGTAATTACAAAATTGAGCTTTTTGTTCTCTTCATCCTTCTTACAAACAACCTTTTCAATATTGCCAACACTATAATCAACACTTACAACATAGTCTTGTGAAAATGGTTTATTAACCACGCTTAAACCCTCTCTTTTTAGCAAATTATCAATAGAGGCTTTTGGGATATTGGGACTTAAAATCTGAAAGCTTTTTCCTTCCTTTGCACAAATTTTCCCTAAGGCAATGATAGACATTACTTTATCAATTGTATTAATTTTAGGGCTAAAAATGACAATTGATTTTGCCTTTTTAAAGGCAGAAGTAGCCTTTTTTAAATCCTCAAACATAAAAACAAGTTTTACTTATTTTAAAATTGCAAAACAATAGAGAATATCTCCTACCTCTATGTTTGGGACAGATTTTGCTAATACAACACCAAACTCACTTCCTTTTGTACCTTCCTTAATATCTTTTTTAGCAGACTTCATAGAAACAATTTTTCCTTCTGCTATAATATCGTCATCTCTTACAATATATGCTTTTTCTCCCCTTCTCACGACACCTTCTACACCTTTGCAGCCAATCACTTGAGTTTTATCAGATAAAACAAAAATTTGTTTAACTTCTGCGTTACCTATCTCATCCTCAACTTCTGTAGGAGCAACAAGTGTCTCCGTGGCATCTTTTATCTCTTCTATGAGTTTATATATTATGTCATAAGTTTTAACAAAAACTTTATTTTTCTTAGCTAAATCTTCAACACCTTTTTCAAAAGAAACCTCAAAGCCTAAAACAATTGCCTTGGAAACAGAAGCAAGTTCAACGTCATTTACACTTATATTTCCTATACCACTACCAATTATTTTTATTTTTACACCTTCAACAGAAATTTTCTCTATAGATTTTTTAATAGCCTCTAATGAACCTTCAGACGAACTTTTAACAAAAACTCTAAATTCTTTTTCTTCACCTTCTGACTTTTCCTCATCAAAGAAATCCGCAAGTATTTTTTCTTGATCTATTTCTTCTGAATCCTCCACTTTCTTTTCATCACTTTCTTCTACCTCTTCCTTTACTTCAAAATCAAAAAGTTCTTTAGCCAAATCTTCATCTTTTTTAGTAAAACAATATACCTCTGTACCCAAATTTACAGGTTGAGAAATACCTATGACTTTACCCCCAAAACCCTTAGAAAAATTTTCTGTTTTTAAATCATCTTCCGTCAAAAGAGCCTTAATTCTTTCAAAGTGAATTTTATTATCTATTTGATATACAAACCAATCACCAACAACAAAGTCTCCCTCTACTACAACAAAAGTTACGACATTACCCTTAAATTTATCCTTTACGGATTCTAAAACAAAAGCTTTTCCTTTTACACTTTCGGGTAAGTCTATTCCTTTTTTAAAACCTTCAATTTCAATAACAAGATTTATCATATCTAAAAGTTCTGGAATACCTTCTCCTGTTTTAGCAGAAACTTCTATTATTGGTGTGTCACCACCCATACCTTCAACTAAAAGCCCTCTAGTGGAGAGATCTCTCTTAATTTTAGATACGTTCTCTTTACCTAAATCTGTTTTTGTTATGACAACAATAGGCTTAACAGAAGATTTTTTAATTATTTCTATAGATTCAACCGTTTGTGGTTTTACACCATCATCTGCTGCTACTACAAGTAAAACAATATCTGCTATATTACCCCCTCTGTACCTCATTAAATCAAATGCTTCATGCCCAGGAGTATCTATGAAAGTTATTAAATCTTCTTTTTCTTTTCTTGGCTTAACGGTAAAAACAGAAATTTTTTGAGTTATACCACCAGCTTCCTTAGCTTGAACTCTAGATTCTCGTATATAATCAAGTAGAGTAGTTTTACCGTGATCAACATGCCCAAGTATGGATACTATTGGGACTTGTTTATTATTTTTAACCTTAGCCTCTTTTTTCATTAAATATTCTAATTAAAACAAAAATTATTATTCTGGCTCTACAACTTTCTCAACATTTTTAGAACCTTCAACCTGAATCTTCATACCTGTAAGCTTAGCAGCTAAACGAACATTTTGTCCTTCTTTACCTATAGCTAAAGATAATTGTTCATCATCTACTTTTACTAGAGCCATATCATCCTTAATTTTTACACTATTAATCTTAGCTGGACTCAAAGCATTTTCAACAAATTTCTTCAATTCTTCATCCCATTCAATTATATCTA
>PWIP01000020.1 GCA_003560355.1 Candidatus Dojkabacteria bacterium
CAAAATATGAAGCCAAAGCTATACCCCAGCTCCCAATTTTATTTATTGCATCACCTCTCATAGTTATTTCATCTGCACCCAAAAATACTACATCTACAGGATGAGTCCCTCTATCAATAATGAAAGATTCTGCCGCATTATCTACTATCAAAATTGTATCTATCCCACCTTCATGCAGCCTCGTTGCCGTAATACGACCTTGAAATAAAGGACGCGTTTCAGTACAGACAGCCTTAAAACCTTCTACTTCCCTCGCCCTATTTTTAATAATACTGACAGCAGTAGAGGAATGGCAATGTGTAAAAACTTCATCAACATCATCCATAACCTGAACACTGTTTTGGATGATTTTCTTCTTTGCACTCGCTATCAAATCCAAAAATTCCTGACACAATTCATACACCTTCTCCCTACATTCATCTACATCACGCAGTCCTGGATTTCTAGTAACCAAATTACGCAATACAAACTTCAAACCATTTTTAGCTAAAGGCTCATTTTCCCTAGCAAAAGCCAAACTATATCCTACCCTATTTAAATCTTCCAAAAACCTATTATAATCATCAGCTCTTCTGTCATAATTTTCAATAAATAATTTCATGCCTTCAAAAGTTGCAATAGCTACATTAGTTGCACCTTGTATTTCTACACTTTTAATGTCCCTTACAATCTCATCAACTTTTTTGTATTTACTAAAATCTATTTCCGACATATCACCAATATATTAAATTTAGTCCAACTCTACAAGTTCTTCATAATTAGGAACTTTTGTTTCCAAACCTAATTCAACTTGTATTTTCTCAGAAAATGACAAGGCTACATCTTCATCGGCATGACAAATAAAGACCTTTCTTGGAGTTTTTCCAAAATTACGCAACCAATATCTCAAATCTCTTTCATCTCCATGAGCAGAAAATCCCCCTAAAGTATGTATTTTGGCTTTTGACTCGTATTCTTTGCCTTTTATGCGTACAATAGATTCTTTGTCAACAATTCTTCTACCAAGAGTACCACGAACTTGATAGCCAACAAAAATAATATGATTATTTGAATCTTCAATATTATTTGCCAAATGATGAACAACCCTACCTCCCGTACACATGCCACTACCTGCCATAATGACAACTCCCTTTTTTGCAGCCAATCTTCTAGATTCTTCAACATTTCTAATAGCTTTGAATTCATCAAAATGAAATGGGTCATCTCCCTTCTGTATGAGCCTTGTAGCATCTTCATCATAAAAATCAGGAAATTGCCGAAAAACTTTAGTAGCTTCAATCGCCATTGGACTGTCTAAATAAACGGGTAAATCTTTAAGAATTTTCTTTTCATAAAAAAGGTTTAATTCATAAATTAACTCTTGCGTTCTCTCAATTGCAAAAGTCGGAATAATGACATTACCCTTGTTTCTTTTAGCTTCTTTGAGTATTCCCAAAAACTCAATTATGGTCTCATCTTTGTTTCTGTGAAGACGATTACCGTATGTAGCTTCAATACAGATGTAATCAGCTTCCCTAATATATTCTGGGTCGCGAATAATTCTTTGTCCTAACTGACCAAGGTCTCCAGAAAAAACAAGTTTTCTAACTCTATCCTTTTCATTTTTAACCCAAAGTTCTACTATCGCTGAACCTAAAATATGACCTGCATCTCTTAAGCGAAATTCCAAATTATCGTTTAAAGTTACAGACTCACTGTATGGATAGGTTTCAAAAAGTTTTAGTGCCTCCTCTACATCATCCTCACTAAAAAGAGGTTCATCCTTTTCATATTCACTGCCTTCCCAACCACCTTGATTTTTCCTACGACGAGAACGTGAACTATCTTCCTTTTGCAATCTGGCAGAGTCATAAAGAATTATGCGAGCCAATTCCTTAGTAGGAGCTGTACAAAAAATTTTGCCTCTAAAACCCCTCTTAACCAATAGAGGTGTTCTACCAATATGATCATAATGGGCATGTGTTAAAAAAACATAATCTATTTCACTAGCATCAAAAGGGAAATCATTGTAATTTAACTTTTCAATTTCTCTTGAACCTTGAAAAGCCCCACACTCAACAAGAATCTTCAAATGACCGGTGTTTAAATAAAAACAGGAGCCTGTTACTGTTCTAGCACCACCTAAAAATTGCAATTCCATTCGGGCAGTAATTACATATCAACTTAACTATTTATCAATACATGATATCATAAAATCCTTAATAGCTTTACTGTATTCTTCTCTACTTAATGCATATTTAATTGAAGCTTTAAGAAGATTTAAAGGATCTCCCGTTGTTAACCATTCACCGTCAATTTTCTCAACAAGTACTTTTTCATTTTGTGCCATCCTATTAATTACTTCTGAGAAGTAAAACTCTCTCCCTGGTTCTACTTTTGTTGGATCTAGATATTCAAACATCTTTGAAGAAAAAACGTACCTACCATAAGAGACTAAATTTGTCTTTGCATCTTCTTTCTTTGGTTTTTCAGTCAAAACACTTAACTCATTATTACTACCTTCACGAATTTCTGCAATTCCATATTTCCAAACCTCTTCCCAATCAATTTCTTGAACTCCAATGACTCCTTCACAATCTTTCTTTTCAAAAGTCTCTACCAAAGCCTTAACAGCTGGTTTTTCAGAGAGAACTAAATCATCACAACATACTACAACAAAATCATCATCCCCTATCCACTGTTTTGCAGAAAGAATTGGGGCAGCAGGGCCTAAAGGTAAAGAGATATCTTGCTTAATAAATGCAAAATTTGCAACATGATTTCCATATTGAACTTTTTTAAGAATTTCATCCTTACCACCCTTTTTCAAAAACTCCTCAATATCATCAGCAACATCAAAATATTGCTCTGTAGCAGGAGAGGACTTTCGTACAACAACCACTATATCTTTAATACCAGAATCAACAAGTTCTTTAACGACATAATGAATTGTTGGATATTCAAGAACTGGGAGCATTTCCTTTGGAACAGTTTTTGTAGCGGGTAAAAATCTTGTTCCAAAACCAGCCGCTGTAATAATGGCTTTAGTTACTTTTCTGTGGTTTTGCTGAGACATATTTTTTTGCTAAATCAATTAATTTATCTTTAGTATTAACAAGAGGATCTTCCAAAACCTGATCTAGAAGATACTCCAAAGTTTTTCCTACCTTTGGACCCCTTGGTACACCTAAAGCTATAATGTCTTCCCCTGTAACAGCTAAGTCCGTAATCTTCAATGCCATATCTTTTTTTCTAACCTCCGAAATTCTTCTTTGCAAATGCTCTATCTCTCTTGGTTCAAAAGCTGTTCTTGGATTTGCTGCAGCATCTGCAATACGAAGCTGAA
>PWIP01000026.1 GCA_003560355.1 Candidatus Dojkabacteria bacterium
GCATTAATCCAAATCTTTACACTACAAGGTATTTCATACTTAGTAGCCAAAGCAGCAAAAATCTTACTATCTATTAAAATATCTCTTGAGAAGCTTTTCTGAAATAACTGTTCATCTATTAATAAATCAAACTTTAGATGGTTTTCTTTAAAAAATTCACTCTCCAAAAACTTAGTCAAACTATCAAAACCATGTTTCTTAGCTAAATCCCTCATTAATTTACCTCCGTAAAAATAATTGAGAGAGAAATGTTCTGCGAGTTTTTTCGCTATGGTAGAAGCCCCCGAACCTCCAGGGCCTCCAACTACGACTAAATGACCGAGGTCTTTACTCCGGGTATTCAAATCAGCCATAATATACTATTATTAAAATCCTTTGATTTATAGTATATTAAAAAAACAATTATGTCTAATAGGAGGATTAAAGAAAGACAAAAAGATTTAAACAAAGGGAAACCAGACAGAGCAATAATTCTGTTTACTCTCTTTATGGTTGTTTTTGGAACTATTATGATTTTTAACGCTAGTGTATATATCGCAGGACAAATTTTTGATGATCAAGCATACTTTCTCAAATTACAATTAATCTGGATTCTTATCGGTACAATATTAGGAACAATCGTCTATCTCATTGATTATCACAAAATCATAAAATTTATAACTCCTGTATTACTAATAAATATTGTCCTTCTAGTTTTAGTCTTAATCTATGGAGAAGAAATAAACGGAGCAAGAAGATGGTTTGATATTGGTGGTGTTCGCATACAACCTGCCGAATTTATTAAACCTGTATTGATAATCTTTTTTGCCGCTTTACTTGCAAAATTTAATAATATAAAGACAACAAGCACAGCACATGCATATCAAGAAGGTAAAAGAAAAATTATCACCTTCGTATTTGTTTTATTTCTAGTTTCAGTATTAATAATGTTAGAACCTGACATGGGAACAACAATAGTTATATGTCTCACTGCAATGGCTCTTTTCTTCCTCTCTTCAACCAGTGCCTTACAAACAATAGGGACAATTGTTACAACAATCCTTCTTGGTTTAATTGGCACTATTTCAATAATAATAGAGCCATACCGATTAGAACGCATAAGTACATATTTTCAACTTTTACTCCAAGGAGAAGTAGCAGATCCAAGAGGAGCGGGATATCAATTACATCAAATACTAATTGGTGTTGGGTCAAGTGGTTTCTGGGGCAAGGGCTTTGGACAATCAAGGCAAAGATTTGGATATTTAGTTGAAAATACAGCATTTACAGATTCAACCTTTGCCGTAGTTTTAGAAGAATTTGGATTCATAAGTGCAATCATCATAATTGGTCTATGGATATTTTTCCTTTTCAAAGGATACCAAATCGCAAAAAATGCACCCGATATACAAGGTAAACTAATAGCCATTGGAATAACACTATGGTTAACACTGCAGGCCATGTTAAACATTGCTGCAAATATAGGTATAATACCAATTACAGGTTTACCATTACCGTTTTTCACATACGGTGGGTCTAGTACTATCGTAACTTTCGTAGGTATAGCCTTACTGCTACAAATAAGCAGATACAGTAACAAAGAAGTAAAATACGCAAGAAGTTTTTATGGCAAAATTAGATAAAAAAATAATCATAACAGGCGGAGGTTCTGGTGGGCACACACATACAGCTCTTTCATTCGTTCAATATTTAGAAACAAGGTTTAGCAATACAAAAGAACAAATTCTCTACATTGGAGGTAACCTTGCAATGGAAGGGGAAAAAGATGCTAAGAGTATAGAGCAAAAACTTTTAGAAAAAACGGACTTAAATTACAAAATCATCAGAGCTGGAAAATTGCAACGATATTTTAATCTTAGAACGATAGTTTTAATTTTTAGAACAATAGGGGGATTAATAGATAGTTTCAAAATAATTAAAAAAGAAAAACCAGACTTAATCTTCTCAACAGGTGGATATGTAACAGTACCTGTGTGCATTGCGGGGTGGATACTCAAAACTCCAGTATATATACACGAACAAACTACAAGTGTAGGCTTAGCAAACAAAATATCCGCAAAGTTTGCACGCAAAATATTTATAACCTTTCCACAATCAAAAAAGCACTTTCCAAAAGACAAAACCATACATACTGGAAACCTAGTAAAGAAAGACTTGTTCAAAGAAAAAGAAACAGGAGAAATTACTAAGTTAATTGAAAAAATGAAGAAAAACAAAAAAGAAACACCCATCATATATATTTCAGGAGGTAGCCAAGGATCTCACATTTTGAATACAACAGTCAGAGAAATGATGACCTACCTATTACAATACTATCAAGTAATACTTCAAACAGGAGACAACAAAATTTTCAAAGACTACGATAACATTTCAAAAGACAAACAAAAGCTCTCAACAAAAATTCAAAATCATTTTCACATAGTTAAATATATAGATTCTTCAGAATTAGGGTATCTTTACAAAAACATTGACCTGTTTGTAGGACGTTCAGGTGCAAGCACTATTTACGAACTAGGACTATTTAAAAAACCATGTATATTAATTCCAATTCCATGGACAAGAAAGAATGAACAGCAAACAAATGCTGAATTATTAGAAAAACTTAATCTTGCAAAAATAATACCTGAAGGGGAATTAACTCCAGACAAGCTTTTTATTGAAATAAACAAAATGTTCAAAGAAAAGAAAAAAATAGATGAGGAAAAAATAAAAAAGATTTTTGTTAAAAATGCTGGAGATAAGATTTTAGAAGAAATAGGGGTTTAGTCAAAATCAAGAGTGTCCTGTCTGTAATTCCAATTTCTTTTTAAGTATTCCATATGTTTTTTGACATTCCCTGACATTTTATCCTCATCTTCCTTTGTGAAATTCTGCAAAGTATTCTTTTTTAAATAAAGATAAGGCTTGCCCTCTCTTAAATAACCTCCCTTTTTTTTATCTCTATATAGAAACGCCTTGCTAGGTTCTTCTTCATCCAAACTTAAAACAAAACAAAAACGAGTTTTATCTTTCTCAACCTTTTCTTTTTTTTCTAAATCCTCCTTAACGGGGACAACCAAAATATCTGTTTGCAAGAAAAACTCCTCTCCCAGCTTGTAACCAAGCACTTCCTTGCTATTAGGATGTTGATACAAATGAAAACATAAATTAGCCCGAGTTCCTTTGGGAACGACGGAAATATTTTCCCTTTTCAATTCCAAAGGCGTAAGAAATTCCCTACCGGGTCTATCATAATAGACATAATCTGTTACATCTCTTTCAAAACTATCTGAACCTTTCTCAGACATAATTATTTTTCTTCTTCAATTACATCTAAAA
>PWIP01000033.1 GCA_003560355.1 Candidatus Dojkabacteria bacterium
CCAGGATTTGTCTTCTGGCATCCTAGAGGATTAAAATTAAGAGAAAACTTAATAGAATACTGGAGAGAAGTACATGAGAGGGAGGGATACGAAGAAATAAAGACACCTACACTTTTGGCAATGTGTGCTTGGGATAGGAGTGGACACACAGAAACATTCATAGATAAAATGTTTCTGGCTAAAACACATGAAGACGAAGATATTTGCTATGCTTTAAAGCCGATGAACTGTGATGGTGGAATGCTAATATTTAAATCCAAACAAATTTCTTACAGAGATTTACCCATAAGGATGGGGGAGCTAGGAACCGTTTACAGATATGAAAGAGATGGAGAAGTGCATGGATTAATGAGGGCAAGAGAATTTACACAAGATGACGCTCACATATATTGCACTCAAGAACAAATAAAGGACGAATTAAAAAAAGTCATAAAACTAGCATTAGAAATATATGAAACTTTTCAATTAGAACTCAGTCATATTGAATTTTCTACAAGACCTGAAAAATCAATAGGTTCTGATGAAATTTGGGAAAAAGCAGAAAATACCATGAAAGAAACAATAGAAGAAGAGAAAATAAAATATCAAATTAATGAAGGTGATGGAGCATTTTATGGACCAAAACTTGATTTTCATTTAAAAGACTCAGTAGGTAGAACATGGCAATGTGCAACTATTCAACTAGATTTCGCACAACCAGAAAATTTTGACCTCAATTACATAGATGAAAATGGCGAAAAAGTTAGACCAGTTATGATACATAGGACAATATATGGCTCTCTTGAAAGATTTTTGGGGATACTAATAGAACACTACGCTGGTAAATTACCTCTTTGGTTAGCACCAGAGCAAATAGCAATTGTCCCCATCGCTGAAAGACACCTGGAATACGCTAATACTATAGCAGAAAAGCTAAAGGAGAAAGGATTAAGTTGTCACGTAAACTATGAAAACGATACAATGCAATTAAGAATTAGACAATCAGAATTAATGAAAATTCCTTACATCCTAGTAGTAGGAGATAAAGAAGAAGAAACACAGACAGTTTCCATAAGACCATCAGGGAAAAAAGAATTAGGGATTATGAAAATAGAAGAATTTTTGAAAATTCTCAATAAAGAACTTTCTTCCAAAGCTCAAGAAAGTTCATTCTAATATTTAAATAATTTTAAAAAGGAAAAAATGTACAAAAAAAACTTCATTAGAAACTTTCAACCCTCTTTCAAAAAAAATATCCCAAGAAAAAATCAATATATAAACGCCTCAGAAGTTCAACTCATAACGAGTGAAGGCGAAAATCTTGGTGTTAAGAAAAGGGAAGAAGCCTTAAGTATGGCTGAACAACAAGAACTTGATTTAATAGAGATTAATCCTAATGTAAAACCGCCAATTTGTAAAATAATGGACTACTCAAAATATATGTATGACAAAAAAAAGAAACAGAAGAAAAGCAAAGGAAAAGCTAAAGATCAAAAAGAACTTCGTTTTAGCCCAGTAATAGAGCAGCACGATATTAATGTTAGAGTCTCAAGAGCTGAAAAGTTCCTTTCAAAAGGACACAATGTAAAATTAACAATCCTTAGGAAAGGCAGACAAACCTATGAACAGGCTAAAGAAGTAATTGATGAACTCCTAGAAACTTTTAAAGAATATAGCACAGTAGAAGAAAAACCAAAACAAGAGGGGAGAAAACTTTACATAACTTTAAAAGCTGAGAAAAAGAAAGAAAACATAAAAACAAAGGAAGAAGAAAAACCTGAAGAAGAAAATACTACAAATTCAAATAAGGAAGAGATTTTGAAAAAAATTAAAGAAAAAAGAGAAAATAAAGAAAAGTAGAACAAACTATTGAATATACTTTAAAATTAGGGTATCATTTACACTTATGAGATTGAGGATTTAATTATTAAGTAATTTTCAATGGCAAGACAAAAAACAAGAAAAACCGCATCCAAGAGGATAAAAGCTACAAATCCGAAGGGTAATAAAAAAAGCAAATTGCTGTACAAAAAGAGCGCTCAGCATCACCTTAGGACAAAACTTTCTAGAAGAGCAAAGAGAAGAAAGCTACCAAGAGAGGTAGTACACGAAACCATTGTTAAAAAATTAAAAAAAGTTAAAGTTTAATAATAAAAAAAGATGAGAATAAAAGGAGGAAATACAAGAAAAAAAAGACATAAAAAAGTTTTAAAATCCACAAAAGGATACAGAATGACAAAAAGTAAACTGTATAAGGTCGCAAATGAAGCTCGTTTACATGCAGGACAATACTCATATTCAGACAGACAAAAAAAGACAGGGCAAATACGCAAACTTTGGATAAAAAGAATAAATGCAGCAGCTCAAAACAACGATATGAAGTATTCAGAATTTATGAACAAGATTAAAAAAACAAAAATAGGCTTAAACAAGAAAACTTTATCCGAAATTGCACTAAAAAATCCTAAAACTTTTGAAAACATTGTAAAAGAAATATCATAACTATTCTTTTTGATTGTTGGGAAAAATTCCAAATCTTTGAGAATTTTTAGTATACTACAGCAATGAAATTTTCTTACAAAGAAATAACAAAAATATACGAAGAATTCAACAAAGACATAGATTCTATATCCTCTGATGATTTAAAAAAGAAATACCTTAGCAAAAAAGGTAATCTCAAAGATTTACTAAAAAAGATAGGAGAACAAGAAAAAGAAGATAGAGCAAAATTTGGAAAAGAAGTTAATATATTAAAAAATTTCATAGAGGAAAAAGTTGAGATTTTAAGTTCAAGCCTAAAGCCAAAATTTTCAAAAGAACAAATTGATGTTACCGCACCATTTGAAAAAAATACACCTGAAGACAAAAAGCCAAAACTGCTTAATAAACTCGGAAGTACACATCCACTGACACAAGAATTGGAAAAAATACTGGAAATTTTTCAGAAGATGGGATTTCAAATAGAAGAATCAAGACAAATAGATGATGACTACAATATGTTCCAATCTTTAAACTTCCCAATCGGACATCCAGCCAGGGACAATTGGGACACATTCTGGACAGAAGAGAACTTGGTACTGCCTGCACATACTTCAACAATGCAAAACAGGATACTAAGGAAATACGAAATACCCATAAGAGTAGTTATACCGGGAAGATGTTTTAGAAACGAGGCAACAGACGCTAGCCACGAACACACCTTCTATCAAATAGAGGGTGTATATGTTGACGAGAATATTTCAATGAGTCATATGTTTGGCACAATTAAAGCCTATCTAGAAGCTTTTTTTGAAACAGAACTAGACATTAAAAGTCAACCTTCATATTTTCCATTTACCGAACCTGACGCTGAATTTGTAATAAGTTGTCCCTTCTGTAAAAAAGAAGGTTGCAGTATTTGTAAATATACAGGATGGATAGAAATTATGGGCTGTGGAATGATACACCCACATGTTCTAACCGAAGGAGGCATAGACCCCAAAAAATATTCTGGTTTCGCTTGGGGATTCGGACTAGATAGACTTGTAATGATTAAAAACGGGATAGATGATATAAGAAAGCTTCATAGTGGAGAATTAGAATTTTTAGATCAATTTTAAATACTAAGTATGAAAATATCGTTTAACAAAATAAAAAAGTATTTAGGAGAGACAAAAGTAAAACCTGAAGAACTTGTTAAAAAAATTAAACTTCATCTTTCAGATGTAGAAAGTTTTGAGGACTATGGCAAAAAATATCAAGATTTGATAATTGGTGAAATAAAAGAAAAGGAAGAACATCCAAATGCGGACAAACTTGGAGTCTACAAAGTCAAAATAGGGGAGGGGAAGACGGTACAAGTTGTTGCTGGAGATAAAGAGCTGAAAGTTGGAGATAAAGTTGTTTATCTACCACCAAAGTCAAAAGTACCATACAATGCATATCCTGAAAGATTTGACGGAATAATCCAAAAAACTAAAATCAGAGGAGTACAATCAGATGGTATGTTAGCTTCAGAAAAAGAGTTAGGTTTTTCTGCAGATCATGAAAGGGTTATGACTGTGCAAGAAGATTGCAAAGCTGGGCAAGATGTAGCTACTACTTTAGAACTAAATGACCACATTATAGAGATAGAGAACAAAACACTTACAATCAGACCAGATACTTTTGGAATGATAGGAATTGCTAGAGAAGTCTCTGGATTTTTAGATATGCCTTTTAAATCACCCGATTGGTTTCTTAATCCAACAAAGATAAAGCCAAAAAATATTAAAAAAGAACATTTACCATTAAAAATCGTTAATAAATTACGTCGTTTATGTCCTAGATATATGGCCATAAGTATGAGCAATGTAAAAGTACAAGAATCTCCTCTATGGCTAAAAATATTTCTATCTTCAATTGACATAAAACCCATAAACAATGTCGTTGATATAACAAACTACTTGATGGTTATAACTGGACAACCTCTTCATGCATTTGACTACGACAAATTAATCGCAAAAGATTCACACTACAAAAATAAAGCCGTTATAACAATAAGAACAGCAAAAGAGGGAGAAAAAATAACAACCATTGATCAAAAAACAAGAGAATTGAATGAAAAAACAGTTGTAATATGTGATTCACAAAACCCAATTGCAATCGGTGGAATAATGGGAGGACTAGAAACGGAAATAGACGAAAACACAAAAAACATAATTATAGAAAGTGCAAATTTCAACTTATACAACATAAGAAAAAGCTCAATGTCACTGGGGCTTGTTACAGATGCCGTGACAAGATTTTCCAAAGGACAAGACCCTAATTTATGTGAACCAGTATTGTACAAAGCTGTAGAAATGGTCAAAGATTTATGCAATGGAAAAGTCGCAAGCAATATCAAAGATGAACATATAGAACTACCTAAACCACACAAACTAACTTTTTCATTAAACTATTTTCAAATGCATACTGGTCTAAATCTTTCTAGGCCAGAAATAGTAAAAATTCTTTCTAATGTTGAAATAAAGGAAATTAAAACAAACCAAAAAGACTTAATAACTTTAGAAATACCTACATATCGCCAAGACATTAAAATACCAGAAGATATACACGAGGAAATAGCTAGAATATACGGCTATACAAAGATAAAACTTGTCTTACCAAAAAGGGAAATTACATCAACACCGTCTAATTCTCTTTTAGATTTTGAAAAGAAACTCAGATTGAGTCTAAAGGGTTTAGGCGCCAATGAATTTCTAACATATAATTTTGTTGGAGAAAAACTCTACAAAAATTATGACATAGATATAAAAAATAATTACAGACTTACAAATGCACTTTCACCAGAATTAGAATATATGCGCTCTACTTTAATTCCATCGCTTTTGGAAAAAATAAATCCCAACATTAATAACTACTACAATGAATTTGGAATTTTTGAAATAAACAAAACTCACAACAAAATAGATTTTTCCAAGCAAAAAAAACTACCTTTGGAAAAGAAAGTCCTTTCAATGGCGCTTACAAAAGATACAGATGATATTTACTATCATATAAAACACTATATGGAAACTTTGCTTAAGGATTTAAAAAGCAAAGATGTAGATTATGAATTAATATATTCTGCAAAAACTGAAAAGTTACCAAATCATATAAAAATCATATTACCTATGTTTGATGTTAGTAGGGCAGCACTAATTTCATACACCATAAACAAAAAGAAATTCTATCTTGGAGTTATTGGAGAGCTTAATTTAGATGTAAAATCAAAGCTAAAACTAATACAACCTGTAGGTGTTTTTGAAATAAATGTAGAAAAATTAAAAACTATTTCAAATTATAGAGTACAAAGGATTAACTTTTCCAAATATCCTAAAATTACACAAGATTTATGCTTCATATTAAATAAGGAAGTACCATATATTGCACTAGAAAAACAAATAGCAAAAACATTAGAAAAAAGAGATTTAAACTACATTGTTAAACCAGTAGACATATATCAAGAAAAAGGAGCAGAGGAGAAAAAGCAAATAACCATAAATATTACCCTTCAACATAAAAATAAAACTTTAAAGGATAAAGATATTAAATCTATTAGGGATATAATTCAAAAAGAGGTTAAAAAAGAATTAGACGGAGAATTAAAAAACTAATCTTCATCATCCTCCTTTTCATCTTCTTCTAACTTGTAATTAAGACGTATAGAGTCGGTAGCAACTTTACCATTTTCGTCATACAAAGTGACAGTTAGTACATACTCTTTTTGCTCCAAACCATCAGGTAAAGTAAAACCCACTCTGTAAGGAGACTTTGTTAAAGTTCCATCAGGTATGAGTGAACCATTAAACTCAACTTCTATTTTATCTACTCCCATTCCTGGATTTGCATCTATATCAATATTTATCCTCCTACCTCCAATAACCTCAGAACCAGTTGATGGTGACCTTATTTCTACCTCTGGTTCTTTTGTTGCTTCTGCGGGCAATTCACATTCACCCGAATCAGGTCTACTAAAAATTAAATCAGAATTTCTATCAAGTAAATATGATTTATATATTTCATCTTGTCTTGCATTTTCTAGTTTGTAATCTTCTATTAAAATTTTTTCTTCAAGTAAACCAAATCTCTCTGCAAGTTCTTCATTTTCAGAAATTAAACCACTATCTTTACAAACCATTATTTTCTCTCTATCATCCCTGGGAGGGGCATTCCCTTCCATATATATAGTAGATACCGTATCGCAGTAATCTTCTGAACCAATACGCCCAGTATCTCTACAGACCCTAGTAGCAACTATACCAGAGGGTCTAGTAAATGAGCCTGGTTCATATTGCGAAGAAACCCTGTTCATAAATGAATGAGCTATAGGGAGGGGGACGGTCGTACTCCAAGCACCTGGAACCTCAGTATTATCATTGTTACCCGCCCAAACACCAACAACCAAATTCTGATGATACATTATAGATGTTAAATCTCTTGGTCCATCAGTGGTTCCCGTCTTACCACATAAAGCTCTTCGTCCATTAATCATATAAAGATGGTTTTGTGGCTGATCTCCAAATCCACCAATATCACACAAAATCCAATTCATAGCATAAATTTCTCTTTCATTAAAAACTCTCTCTCCACCATTATCTTCATATTCATAAAGAACTTCACCCTTTGAATCTACAACCTTTAGAATTGATGCTGGAGGACGCTTAATACCTCCAGTAGCAAAAGTAGTAAAAGCAGAAGTATGCTCTAATAGTGGTATCTCAGCAGCACCTAAAGTAATACTTAGACCGTATTGATCTCTATGTACCAAACTTGTAACACCAAGTTTTTCTGCAGTTTCAATAAATGGATCTACACCTCCAATTAACTGAGCTGTATATACAGCTGGAACATTTCTTGACTGCAATAGAGCCTGCCTAGCAGTCATATGGCCATAGTAATTACCATCCCAGTTACGTAATTCATAATTACCAAAATTTAGACCCGAAATATCTGGAGTTTGTAACCAAGGACCATACCCCTGACTAAAAGCCGCTAGATAAGTATAGGGTTTGACTGCAGAACCCATTTGTCTTGAAGCTGTAACAACATTAACATTACCATCAATTTTAGGATTATCTTGATTCCAATAATCTATTGACCCGACCATTGCTAAAATTTGATTTGTATGAGGATCTAAAGCAACCATAGCTCCATTGTGTACATTCCATCTATGCCCATACTGTTTAACACCATTTCTAATTTCTTCCTCTGCAATTTCCTGAATTGAATAATCTAAACTCGTCGTAACTCTCAAACCTCCTCTTTCCACACGATGTGTGTCAAACATTTTTTCTAATTCCTGTCTTACATAAAACACAAAATGAGGTGCATCTATATCCATTCTTTGGGAGGCATATTCTAGCTCCTCTTCTTTGGCTTCTTCTATTTCTTCTGCTGTAACACCAGTAACATTACTATTTCTCAACATCAAATCAAGAACAATATGTTGCCTACGAATAGACAAATCTGGATCAGAACCGTAAATAGGGGAAAAAGTCGTTGGACTAGCAATCACACCTGCCAACATTGCACTTTCTGCAAGAGTTAAATCCTCTGCATCCTTATCAAAATATGCTTGAGCTGCGGATTGAATACCATAATGCACTCCACCAAAAGGAATTTCATTCAAATACATCTGAAGAATCTCATCCTTTGTTAAATTTTGCTCAACTTGCATAGTAATCAACATCTCCTGTATTTTCCTTGAATAGGTTTGTTCAAAAGCCTCATCACCCAAAAAATCATGAAGTATAGTATTACGAACCAACTGTTGGGTAACTGTGCTAGCCCCTCTAGCAACCCTTCCTAAAACTAAATTTGCATATGCAGCTCTTGCTACAGAAACCAAATCAAGACCTTTATGCCTGTAAAATTCAATGTCTTCAGCCGCTAAAACAGCCCATTTTAAATGATCTGGCAAAGAATCAATTTCAACAAACTCTCTGTTTTCATCACCATATATCGTATATAGCTCATGCCCATTCCTATCATATATAATTGTACTTTGATCAGAGGTTCTTTCAACTAATTTACCTGGATCGGGTAAAGACCTTTCAATATTCCTTAAATATACTCCTCCTGCAATCAAACTGCCTACAAAAAGAAAAAAGAAGATACCCAAAGATATGAGTACTATTTTTGAAAAAGTCTTCTTCATCTTAGCCTTTTTAGAAAAAAGACCAGACCTAGACCTCTTTCCTGTCTTAAACTTACCATAGCTAGGACTTAATCTAGAAGGACTCATTGCTCTAGAATTAAAATCCTTTTTTTTACGTCTCAAAGACTTCTTTCTTTTGTTTTTCAAATTCATTGAATACTTCATCAAGGATAATTATACTATACATTTATTGTTTGTTGGGAGAGGTCTTCTTAAATCCCCTAATTTTGTAACTCTCATATATTTTTCTGTACCTGCTCATGTTAACAAAAATCGTCCAAAACATCCATCCTAAAACTACAATACACACTACTGCAAAGAGAAAGTCCAAAATCCTTAAGAGTAAATCAGGTAATAGCCAACCAAGTAAGACAGAAATTAATACATATACAACAAAAACTATCAAAGCACCAACTAAAAATATTCCGTTAAAAATTGAGAAGTTACCAAAAATCATATGTCGCAAACGATAATCATCATAACCCGCCTGTAAATTTTTAATAAATTGTCCAAAAGCCCAAGTTTGATAAGTTTTTACAGGTAAACTTTCCTTTCTTAGAACAAACTCCTTTTGCAAAGAATTCTTTTCTACAATAGCAAATCTAACAAATTCATCTGGTATTTCCAGATTTTTTGACAAAGGAGTATTAGAAGGGCTGTAATCTAGAGGAGATTCTAAAAGCTGTTGAATCAGGGAAAAATTTGGTGCAATACCAAGAGTCAAAACACTTATGTCCCTAAGATTGTAGACTTCTATCAAATTATCTACTACTAACACAAGCCTTGTTCTTGTAAGAAAAATCTGAGGTGAGAGGATATCCTTGACATTATAGTCCAATGGTATTACATCAAACTGCAACAAAATCGGATCTTCAGCACCCAAAAATTCCTGAACTGTTTCCTCAATACTTTTATAACCTTCCCATTTAAAACTTTGCATACTAAATAATATTACAATATATTATTAAAAACAACTGCAAAATAAGGCCAGAAAATTATCAGTACTACTACTACAGACAGCATTGCCACAAGCAAAACAGCTCCCGCAGCGACATCTTTTGCAAAACGAATATCTTCACAAAAATCTTTGCAAATAGCATCACACGCCGTTTCAATACTTTTGTTAAAAGCTTCACTAACAAGAAGAAAAGTTAAAGTAAAAGCCAAAATTATCCATTCAACAGTCTCAAGCCCTAGTATAAGACCGACAATTACTACCAAAATAGAAAAAAATAGTAAAATCTGAAAATTAAGTTCTCCAAAAAGAATCTCTCGCAAACCATTCCAAGCATATTTATAACTTTTTGAGTGTTCAAAAAGAAAATGTCCCTTTCTGTCTTTTTTCATAAACTCAAATGTGATATATTGCTACTATGAAACAGAATAGTACAAAATACATAAAAAATCTACCCCCAAAAGGTACTGCAGATTGGATGCCAGATGAATTTAAAGTCCGCAAGTATATTTTTGACACATTTAGGAAAGTCTGTCTCTCTTTTGGCTATGAAGAGTATTTAACCCCAACTTTTGAAAAAGCACAAATATACAAAGCAAAGTCTGGAGAAGATGTTGGTGGGAAGGAATTAATGATTTTTAGAGATAAGGTTGATAGGGAATTCGCCCTAAGACCAGAAATGACTCCTTCCGTAATTAGAATGATTACAAGAATTTACAATAATCAACCAAAGCCCATACGCTATTTTTCCATAGCCAACTTTTTTAGAAATGAAAAACCTCAAAGAGGAAGAAACAGAGAATTTTGGCAACTCAACTACGACATCTTTGGTTCAAAATCAATATACGCAGATGCTGAAATAGTGAAAATGGCCTTGGAAATAATGTTTGCATTTTTACCAAAAGAGAAGATTAATCAAAAAGATTACAAACCTTTCATAATATATATAAATGACAGAAGAGTATTGACGCATTTTTTAAAAGAGAGCGTTGGAATAAGCTAAAAAAATATGGAAAAGATATTTAGGATATTAGATAAGAGAAATAAAATTAAAAAAGAGGAGTTTGAGGATAGGCTTAAACAAGAAAAACTAAATGATAAACAAATACAAAAAATTGACTCATTTATGCAAGGGAATGTACCTTTAGATGATGAGGTGTCCACAGAGCTCAAACAACTACTTGAAATCTTAAAACAATATGGATATGAAAAATGGATAGAATATAAACCAAGCCTAGTCAGGGGTCTTGACTATTACAACGGAATCGTATACGAGGTATACGACAATGACCCCAAAAACAACAGAGCTCTTTTTGGTGGGGGAAGATATGATGGTCTTGGGAAAATCTTTGGAGATTATGACATCCCTGCTGTTGGTGTTTCACCTGGGGATGAAACTTTAAAGCTTTTTTTAGAAAATTGGGGGCTGTTAAAAAACTTAGAAACAAAAAATGAAGTTATTTACTACATACCAATAATAGATGAAAAAGCAAGAGAACATATTACAAAAATCTCAGAGAAATTAAGAAAAGATGGTAATGTTGTCATAGAAGGTTTAGAAAAGCAATCTATTTCAAAGAGTTTGGAATTTGCAAATAAAAAGGAAATAGACAAAGTAGTCATAATAGGGGAGGATGAACTAAAAGAAAAAAAATACATAGAAAAGGATATGGAAACTGGTAAACAAAATGTAATAATTTTGTAATTATTATATATTACAATACCCCATATTTTACAAAAAAAAAGCATGCAAAATTCACTGCCCACATATAACATATTAATTGTTGAGGATAGTACAACAATTTGCAACTTAATACATAAAGTCCTGAGTAAAAATAAGCAATACATAATTCAAAAAGTAGACAAGATAAAATGGGCAAAACAAGCTCTTAAAAGAACTTACTTTGATTTGATATGTTTAGACATACTTTTACCAGACGGCAGTGGTATTAATCTATGTAAAACTCTAAGAGAAGACAGTACATACAAAAACACAAAAATCATAATTATTAGCCAAATAACTCAAGCAATAGATAAAGTAGAGGCTTTTAAAATAGGAGCTGATGAATACATACAAAAACCATTTCATCCACAAGAACTAGAAATACGCATTCAAAAACACCTTGGTTTGATAGATTTTAAAAAGCCTGTTTTAAAATACAAGAATCTTAAACTAGATACAGTAAAAATGAAATTCTTTCACAATAACTATGAAATACACTTAACAAAAACAGAGTTTTTAATAATAAAATACTTTTTTCAACACGGAGGATTTGCAAATTTAAGTTCTTTAACCAAATTTCTTTCTTCAAAAAAAATCACCTCTGTAAATAACAAATCTGTAATTGTCTCTATAAACAGACTTAAAAGAAAACTCAACACAAATACAGGAAATCCATTTATAAAAACAAAATATGGTATAGGGTATTATATACCGTAAAACAATCTGATATGATATAATAAACTCTATAAAATATTTTTTAACAAAATGGAGCAAGAGACAAATATAAACCGAGCATATGGGAAAGGAGCAGAGGCCAAGGGATATGGGTGCGGGGAAATAGGGAAATTTGCCTATGGTCCTGTGCCTTTCAAATATTATATGGAGGGGCTAAATGGGGTGTGGAAAAGATTAGAGGAAAACTACCGGGAACAAGAGGGAAATGATGGCACTACTAGATTTAGATTATACTCTCGCTTACTTAAAGAGAATAGCGAAGAAAATATTATAAGATATACAGAACATAATCTGCAGGGCAAGGAAATAAGAATCATGGAAAAGACAGTAGAAAAAGGGGAAGAAGGGATTACAAAAATAACATACGAAAATACAATAGATAAAACGAAAATTGAATATTTAAATAACCCCACAGCAAGAGATAGAACAACATTATCTATTGATTATCCTGGAGAAAAAGTAATTCTTAAACTTAAATTAGAAGAGGATTCAGATTTCAATAAGCGAATTAGTAAAGCATTTTAGCTATTATTTCATATATACACAAACCTAGTATTTAAACTTCAAAACACCATCTTTAATATCAACACTATCCTTAACAAACTGACTTGAAAGAAATCTATCTAAAGC
>PWIP01000049.1 GCA_003560355.1 Candidatus Dojkabacteria bacterium
AATATGATTGCTCTAGTTGAACAAGAACCAGTCACACTAACACTCAAAAGAATGCTTGAACTCTTCCTTTCATTTAGAATCTCGGTAACCATAAGAAGATATGAATACGATTTGGCACAAGCCAGATACAGAGGACACATACTTGAAGGATTGCTCAAAGCATTAGATATGCTAGACGAAGTAATCTCAACTATAAGGGCATCAAAAACCCAAGAAGAAGCAAAGGATAATTTAATGAAAAAATTTGAATTTACGCATGTACAAGCTCAAGCAATACTAGATATGCAATTAAGAAGATTAGCTGCACTAGAAAGAGAGAAGTTAAATGATGAATACAAAGAAATAAAGGAGAGTATTGAAAACTATCTAAAAATTCTAAAAAATCAAGATGAAATCCTTGCCGTAATTAAAAATGACTTAGAAACATTAAGGAATAAGTTTGGAGATGAAAGAAGGACAAAAGTTATTAAAGGAAAAGTTGATGAAATTGCTGAAGAAGATCTTGTAGCATCTGAAGATACTTTCATAACCGTAAGTCATTCTGGATATGTAAAAAGGCTTTCTCCTGAAACCTACAAAACACAAAAAAGGGGCGGTAGAGGTATTACGGGTGCAGTTACCAAGGAAGACGATTTCATTAAACACGCTCTTCTTTGTAATACCCATGATGATTTAATGCTTTTTACAAATACTGGGCGAGTATTTATAACAAAAGCATACGAAATACCAGAATACAGTAGAACTGCAAAAGGTCTACCAATAATAAATTTGGTCTCACTAAACCAAGGAGAATTGATAACAAGCGTGTTAACTAGAAAGCCAAGTGGTGGGATAATGAGTGTTGAAGAAATAGAAGAAGGACAGGAAGAAAAGGGGATTGTTAAAAGAGAAGATTTTAACTTTCTTTTCATGGCTACAAAAAA
Organism: Candidatus Dojkabacteria bacterium; assembly: GCA_003560355.1. Taxonomy (GTDB): domain Bacteria; phylum Patescibacteriota; class Dojkabacteria; order SC72; family T1SED10-24; genus PWIP01. The sequence continues at coordinate 924 of PWIP01000049.1, forward strand.
CGGTACTGTTAAAAAAACAGACATTAAAGATTTTGAAAAAATTAGAGCCAATGGTTTGATATCAATAAAACTGGATCAAGGAGATGAGCTGAAATGGGTTAAACCAACCACAGGAAATGATGAAATTATTGTTGTAACTACAATGGGAAGATGTATAAGGTTTAATGAAAAAGATGTAAGACATACTGGGAGAAATAGTAGAGGGGTACGTGGTATTAAGTTTAAATTTGAAAATGATGAAGTAATATCTATGGATGCAATAAGGAGTAATGAGCATAAATTATTCATTCTTTCAGAAAAAGGATTTGGAAAAATGACAACCTTAGACCAATACCCAACACAGGGTAGAGGTGGTTCTGGTGTTTTTACATTCAGGGTTAAAGAAAAAACTGGAAAGGTTGTTTCTGCAAGAACTATGGATAGTCCTGAAAAAGAAATTGTCGTTGTTTCAAAAAATGGCGTAGTTATACGCTCTGGTATTACAGAAATCCCTTCACTTGGAAGACAAACTTCTGGAGTAAAAATAATGAAACTTAAGGAGGATGATGTAGTTGCTACCTGTGCTTTGGTATAATAAGGGGTATGAGTAAAAAAATAACAGAGAAAAGAAAAATAAATTTCATTGCAAACAGCTATTTAGTTATTGGTGTTTTTCTCGTAGCACTCGGTACAATAATAATAATACTTGCTAGGTATCCACAGGTTTGGTATGCAATGGAAATAAATACTGTTGAAAATGAATTTGCTACATTAACGAGTCCAATAGAAGAAGACATAAGAGAGTACAGAGAATTACTAAGGGACAGAGGGGATGAATTAGAAGAAATTGATTTGGAGGAAGAGGAAGAGGAAGAAGAGATAGAAGACAAACATGAAGAGGATAAAGTAGAATTAGAAAAACATACTTTACCAAAACTTGATTTTTCCTTACCTGCTGGAAATCATGTATATATTAAAAAGATAGGAGTTGAAGGAAGAATTTACGAAGGAGAAAATCCTGATGAAGTACTTGAAAAAGGAATATGGAGAGTGAATGATTTTGGAACTCCAGAGGACAAAAACTTAATGATATTATCAAGCCATAGATTTGGTCATTTCTCCTGGACTCAAGAACAAAGGGAGAATCAATCCTTCTTTCATCTACCTAGCACAAGAGTTGGTGATAAAATAGAGATTGTATGGAATCAGAGAAAATATATTTATGAAATATATAAAGCACAAGAGGGTGAAAGGATAACTGACTATGATGCAGATCTAATTCTTTACACCTGTAAGCTCTACAATTCACCGATAAGGATTTTCAGATATGCTCAACGTATAAATTAAATAAAAACTACGAGCAGTAAAGACCCAATAGAAAAGGACAAGGGCAATACAAATATCCCCCAGCATATAATAATAAGAGAAGAAATTCAAACCAGACTATTGACAAAAATAACAGCCGATAGTATAATACACCCAGAATAAATTAAGAAAATATTACTATGAAAAATCTAATAACAAAAATTGCTCTTACCATAGTATTAGTAGCGATGAATATAATGCCTGTCCAGGCCAAAGGTGTAACTCCACCAACTCCATACGAACACATCCCAGTAGATACATTCATTGCAGGTTTTCCTTCCGAAGCATTTATAATGCTAGGACTAATTGCATACATTGTAGGAACTGTTTACATCTTTAACTCTGCTCTTTTAAAAGAATCTGTTAAATAAAAAAAGGAAGACATATGGGAAATGACTTCATAGTCATTTCCAATGTCTCTTTCTTTTAAAGAAAGGACAAGTTCTTTAACAAGCTGGAAAAGAGGGTAAACTCCTTTCCTCCTGTCTAGCAATAAATAATCAAAGGAAATAAAAAAAGTTTTGATTGTTTTTTGCTGGATAGGGGGGTTTAAGATTTAAAAAATTTTTAAAAATTTAAAGGAGTGTTGAAAATGACAGGTGGAAATCAAGACAGGTATGATCCGCAAGGAGTGACAGAAACACCGGAACAAGAAGTAAAGGATAGGCAAGTGAGCCAAGTATCGCATCGACCTTGGTGGGTTTGGCCGATTGTTGTAATATTAATAGCAGTTATGGCAACATGGCTAATCAGCAATATGATAACGTTGGCACCCGAAAAAGCAACAGAAGAAGAGAGGACATACACCCAAGACGAGGTAGATGCTATTGTTGCAGACAAAGTAGAGGAGCAAAGAATGTATACCCAAAAGGAAGTAGATGAAATGATGGCAGCACAAATGGCAACAATAGGGCAGCAAACCTGCGAAACTGAAACCCCAGTTGTAGATGGTTATCATTACAGATATGAAACAACCA
>PWIP01000069.1 GCA_003560355.1 Candidatus Dojkabacteria bacterium
GTTCTACTGTTGTTGGAGTTCTTCTAGCACTTATGATGTCTAATACTGGTGGTGCTTGGGATAATGCAAAAAAGCATATAGAAGAGGGCAATTTTGGAGGTAAGGGTTCAGATGCCCACAAAGCTGCTGTGGTAGGTGATACAGTAGGAGATCCATTTAAAGATACTTCTGGGCCAGCACTAAACATTCTCATCAAACTTATGGCTATTGTTTCATTAGTTAGTGTACCGCTTTTAATGTTATAATAAGAACATGGAGGCAGAAAAATTGGGTGAAATAAAAAGGAATCCGTTGGATTTGGAAAGTCATTTTTATGAATTAGAAGAGAAGTTTCAAGGTTTTAATGCAATTCTAGAGCAAAAATTGGTAGATTTTGTAAAGACAGAATATGGCCAAAAATTTGTATTTACGAATGTGGAGAACAAGCAAAATTCTTACCAAGATTTTGATGAAAGATTCAAAGATTTTCTTAAAAATCCTCTTAATAATCATTTTGATGAAGAACATTGGGAGAATGAAAGGCAAAAGGAAAATTTTGTTCAGTTGTTTACAGCTATTTCCTTAAGTGCACAAAATTTAAGCTTAAATTTATCTGTTGATTGTGAGGATAATGTAGGAATAGGTGAAAGTCATAAATTAAGAATTAAAAATTTTGTAAAATACTCCCTATCAGAGGACGTTAAGAAAAGTGAAGGAACATTAATTGATGTTTATGAAACTGCGAAATTTTTTCCTGTTGTTAACGATGTGTTAAAGACTTGGAGAAGAATTTTGAATATTAAAGAAGAAGGAGAAGATACAGAAACACTTGAAGCTATTTAACTATTATTTTTTCTAAATCTCTGCCTCATATTTATCAGCTACTCTCTGAAAAAAAGAATGTGATATTGGAAGTGGTACAGTCGTACTCCAAGCCCCCGGTGTAGGTACGTTATTGTTATTCCCAGCCCAAATTCCTACAACCAAGTTTTTATGATACGTTATTGAAACAAGATCTCTTGGTCCGTCAGTTGTTCCAGTTTTACCACATAACATTCTTCTACCGTTGAGAGTATACAAATGATGTTGAGGTTGATCCCCAAAATTACCTAAATCACACAAAATCCAGTTTATATCGTTTATTAGTTTTTCGTCAAAAACTCTGTGTCCCCCACCAGTATTATTTTCATAAATTACATTATTTTGAGAATCTGTTATTTCCAAAATTGAAGAAATGGGTCTTTTTATACCTCCGTTTGCAAAAATTGAAAATGCAGCACTATGTTCTAACAAAGTCATTTCGGCAGTTCCTAAAGTTATACTCAATCCATGATATTGTTCTGGATTTATGGTAGTTATACCCATTTTTTGCGCCGTATTTACAAAAGCATCAATCCCGATTGTTCTTAAAACATATACAGCAGGGATATTTCTTGACTGAATTAACGCTTGTCTAATAGTTATATCACCAAAATGCTTGCCATCCCAGTTCCTTACTCTATAGTTGCCAAAAGTAATAGGTTTGTCAGGTACTATTGAGTTTGGAGTGTACCCTCTTTGAAGAGCAGCAAGATAGGTATATGGTTTCACAGAAGAACCCATTTGTCTTCTACTTGTCGTAATATTTACATTACCATCTATTTTCGAATTTGAATCTTCCCAGTAGTTTATTGACCCTACCATTGCAAGGATTTGATTTGTGTTTGGATCTAGAACAATCATTGCTCCATTATGTACATTCCATTTATGCCCATATTGGGGTATACCTTTAGCTATTTCCTCTTGAGCTATTTTTTGTGTAGAAAGATCCAAACTTGTTTTGACATGCAAACCTCCCCTAGCAACAAGTTCATCACCATAAATTTCTTCCAACTCTCTTTTTACGTGAAAAACAAAATGTGGAGCTTCTATTTCCGTTATTAAAGGAGCATATTTTAAGTTTTCATTTTTTGCTTTTTCTATTTGCCTCTCTGTTACTCCAGTCATTTCTTTGTTTCTGAGCATTGCGTTTAATATGGCATGTTGTCTACGAGTAGGCAAATCAAAACTTTCGCTATATATGGGTGAATAGTTTGAAGGACTTGCTATCACACCAGCTAACATAGCACTTTCTGCAAGAGTCAATTCTTTTGCGTCCTTGTTAAAATATGCCAAGGATGCAGCTTGTATACCGTGATTAACCCCACCAAATCCCACTTCATTTATATACATTTGTAAAATTTCATCTTTTGTGAGGGTATTTTCAACCTGAATTGTAAGAAGAATTTCTTTGATTTTTCTTGTATACGTTTCCTCATAGGCTTCATCACCAAATACATCATACATTAGGGTATTTCTTACTAACTGTTGTGTTATTGTGCTAGCACCTCTAACAATATCTCCAACAACAAAATTTATATATGCAGATTTAATAATTGCTTCTAAATCAAAACCTCCGTGTTCGTAAAAATTCCTGTCTTCGGTAGATATTATTGCCCATTTAAGATGTTCTGGTAATTCATCTAATCTTACAAACTTTCTATTTTGGTCAGCATATATTTTGTATAGTTCATTGCCATTTCTGTCAGTAATAATGGTTGTTTGATCAGGTGTTCTATCAACTAATTTATATGGTTCGGGTAAAGAATTTTCTAAATGTTTTAAGTAAAGAGCACCCCATATGACAAAGGCAATTATTAAGAAAAATATAGCACCTGAAAAAACAATAAAGAACTTACTTACTCCATTTTCTTTAGGAGCTTTCTTTTTACGCTTTCTTGTGAAGTTATGACGGGTTCTTTTTTTTCGGGAATTTCTAACTCTATACTTCAACAAGCCAGCGTTTTTTTTACTTTCTGACTGTTTAAAAGTAGAGTTAACCATATTTTCATTGTATCTTTTTCTTCTTCTTTCGTCGAGAGAAATTTGTTAACAATTGTTAATCAATAATGAAAAACGTGAGTTATTAATGAGAAACTCCTTGTGCAAGCATTGCATCAGCAACTTTCAAAAATCCAGCTATATTTGCTCCAGCTACTAAATCGTTTTCAAAATTATAGTCTTGCCCTGATTTTTTTACGTTTTTATAAATACCCGTCATTATTTTTTGAAGTCTTGTGTCAACCTCTTCAAAAGTCCAGGGGCTTTGTGTATTATTTTGAGACATTTCTATAGTTGAAGTCGCTACACCTCCTGCATTAGCTGCTTTAGCTGGTCCAAAAAGAAC
>PWIP01000074.1 GCA_003560355.1 Candidatus Dojkabacteria bacterium
TATTTGGGAGATAAAGATGTTTTTGTAAATGTTGTGGGTGGTTTAAAGGTAGATGATCCTTCTGTTGACTTGGCTGTTTGTGCTGCAATAAAGTCTTCTGTTATGGAAAAACCTTTGGATAATAAATATGTTTATGTGGGAGAAGTTGGTTTGACAGGAGAGGTTAGGGGATGTTTTGGTTGGGATTCAATAGTTAAGGAGAGCAAGCGTCTGGGTTACAAAGGTATATATGCTTCAAAATTTCTTAAAACCTCAATCAGAGGCTTAAAATTATTTCCAATTGAGTATGTAAAAGAGCTGTAAAAAGCTTACTAAGGGGGAAGGTATCCACGCTTAGCGTAACATGGTGCTGGTGTGCCTCGGTTCGTAACATCCAGGCGAGCGTTTGGTTCGAAACTGCTTCTAAAAGGGCAAAAATCGCACTTGTTTAAATATGCGCATCTGTGGAGAGTATCTATGGGCTTGACAAACTTTTCTCTCTAAGATATACTTACAATATATGCTCATTAAATGTGTGGATAAGCAGACTCTTTGTTCCCAGGGTTTGGTAGGAGAGTCCCTTCGAACTGGGCCCTTGGAATAGGGAGTCTGCAATGATTGCACTGTTAACATACCTTCGGGTATGTTTTTCAATCTTAGAACATTTTTTTAATGTTTTGAGATTGGGGTCGGTCGGGGCAGTGCCGATCCCTCTTTTATATACTCCAGACGAAATTTGCATTTTCAAAAATTTGACAAAATGCTTTCTTCCCTTCATACTGAAGTAGTAAGTTGGTTTTTTAATATTCATGAATAATAAAGGATTGTCTTCCTATGAAATTATAGCCATAGTTTTTGGTGTATTTGTATTTATTTTTTTGAGCTTTCTGGTTATTTTTCAACAAGATTGGTTAGATTCAATATTCTATGGTTCATCGCCTACAGAGGTAGAAATTAAAGAACCTTTGCCTTTTCCTGATGAGCCAGAGAAAGACGATTCGTCTTTAATTTCTCTTGCTGTTTTTTCTGATATAGATAGAGAGGGTGAAGCTTATGTGATTTTAGAAACTCAGTTTGATTACAGTGTTTCTGGATTGGAATTGTTCTTAAGAAAGGACGATTCTCTCGAAATTGGGGATTTTGTATGTGTTGAACCTTTTGAGTGTATATTTTTTGAAACGACACCAAATGAATTTTCTCTAACAGCTGTGGTTCCAGTTGAGTCTATAGAGCCAGCTTCTACAAAAGAGCTATTGGTTGGTAGTTTTAGCTATACTGGTTTTGGAAATCTCTATTTGACAACGGATTCAGATTCTTTTGTTTCAGATGTTGACGAACCAGAATATAACATCTTAGATTTGCAAGAATATGAATTTTTTCTTAAATAAGTATCAAATTATTTTAACTTAATTTTTATACTCTGTTAAAATGAGTGAAGTTTATCAAAAGATTCTTCGTAATAAAAGAAAAGTTTTAAATTTAATGCTTTTCCTGTTTTTAGCTTTTTCTTTACCTTTGATGGCTTATTTTGTTACTAGTGATGGTAGTTTTGATTACAGAGGAATCGCTTTTCCAGGGTCAGATCGAGGGTTAGAACGTCCAGAAAGACCGGATTTGGAACGTCCTGAAAGATCAGAGCCAGAGCTTCCAGAAAGATCAGAGCCAGAGCTTCCAGAAAGACCAGAGCCAGAGCTTCCAGAAAGACCAGAGCCAGAGCTTCCAGAAAGACCAGAGCCAGAACGTCCTGAACCGAAGCCTGATGATCCTAGTAGAGATAGAGAAAGAGGTTTTGTATCTTGTGAGAGTGATGGTGATTGTCGAAATGAACCTCCTTATGAAATTTGTTCTATGAGAAATATAGGTTTTGGTAGTGTTTGTTTAAGAGGTGATATTAACAATGATGGAGAAATAAATATGCAAGATTTTGTAGAATTTAGGGAAGATTTTGCCTCTTTTAGAGAGGGTGGTTGGAATGATAGCTTTGTGCGTTCGGATTTGAACATGGATGGTAGGTTATCAATGATAGATTATGCTATCCTTGTAAGATCATATCGTTTATTACAAGCTCTTGACAGAATAGATGGGGAATCTAGACCAGAACCTGAACGTCCTGAAAGATCGGAACCTGATTTACAACCATAATCAAAGAAATCGGCGAATGAATGATAGGTATTTACGAGCAAAATGTCATTAGTTTTTATAGAGCCTTGTTTTGCTCAGGTGTTATTTAAATTAAGGGTCAAGCTTAGTTTTTGGGGTCTTGACTATGTTTAGACTAAAATATATAATTGTGTGTAATTTGAATTTCTCAGATTTTGACTTTAGATGATACCTCCGCTGCTGGTTTATTTTTTTTAATATCACAAAATGCAAATACAAGAACTAGAAAAGAAAACTGTTGCTGAATTACGAACTTCAGCTAAAAAGTTAGGCATGAAAGAAGTAGCCGATTTAAATAAAGATGATCTTATCAAAGCAATAATTAAAGCATCCTCAGAGAAAGAGGGGTATGTTTCTGTTGAAGGTACTTTGGAGATTATGAACGATCAAACTCATGGTGTGTTGCGTACAGAAGGTGTATTACCAGGTAATAATGATGTATATATTTCAGGTTCTCAAATTCGTAAATTCAATCTGAAAACAGGGGATCTTGTAGGAGGTCCTGCAAGACTACCGAAGGATAAGGAGAAGTATTTGAGTCTTTTGAGAGTAGATACGGTATATGGAAAACCTGCTGCTGAGTGCGCAAAAAGACCTGATTTTGCTAAATTAACGGTAATATTTCCTAAAAAGCAAATTAAGCTTGAAACAAAACCAGAGATTTTTTCTACAAGAATAATTGATCTTTTGTCTCCAATAGGGTTTGGTCAGAGATCTATGATTGTTTCTCCTCCGAAGACGGGTAAAACAACAATAATTAAGGAAATAGCTAATGGTGTTGCAGAGAATTCTCCAAAAACTAAACTTATGGTTGTACTAGTAGGAGAAAGACCGGAGGAGGTTACTGATATGGAGAGAAATGTACAGGGTGATGTTTTTGCTTCTAACTTTGATGAAAAACCAGAACACAACTGTAAAGTAGCTGAGATGGCTTTGGAAAGGGCAAAGAGACTTGTAGAATGGGGGGAAGATGTAGTAATTCTAATGGATAGTATTACTCGTTTGGCTAGAGCATATAACATTACAATGCCGA
>PWIP01000006.1 GCA_003560355.1 Candidatus Dojkabacteria bacterium
CCTTTCTTAACAATCTCTCTTACAGCTTCTACTAATTCTAAACGTCCTCCATAATTAAAACACAAGTTAAGAGTTCTTTTACTATTTCCTGCTGTTTTCTCCTCAATTTTATTAATACTTTCAATTATATCTTTTTCCAATCTTTCCTTTGAGCCAATGGATTTTATCCTAATACCGTTTTTATTAAATTTATCTATATCTTCAGTTAAGGCTTTTTTTAATAAATTCATTAAAAAATCAACTTCTTTTTTTTCACGTTTCCAATTTTCTGTAGAAAATGCATAAACTGTTAATATTTTGATACCTCTCTTTAAGCACCATTCTCCAACTTCTGAAAGTTTGTCATAGCCTTTTTTGTGTCCTTGCTGTGGAGAGAGTCCCTGACTTCTAGCCCATCGTCTATTCCCATCCATTATGATGCCTAAGTGATTAATAGTAGCCATTTAAAATGAGTTTAATAATTTATTTTGAATTTTCTGCTATAAATCTTTCAAAAGATCTATCATATGTACTTTCTGTTTCTTTAGAAAAACAGCAAGCTGGTAATTGTTTTTTTTGTAAGTGATGTGATAAACAATCACAACAAACACCTCTCCTTGGACATCCTTCGTATGTACAAGGGCAATTCTTGAGATTGTCTTTTAATTTACATTCCATATCTTGCAATATTATCATAAAACTATTTGGCATGGAAGAAAAAATATACTAGAATGTGATTATGGAAATTTTATTTGAAAATGGAATAAAACCTGAATTGCAAGCTTTTCTCGTTTTTATAGGGATTTTTGCTGTTTTGTATTTGTTTAGAACGATGATATTAAATCGTTTAAAGCAATTGAGTATGAAAACCAAAACGGAGGTGGATGAAATTTTAGTTGATTCAATTATGCAAATTGGTCTTTTGTTTTATTTTGTGGTCAGTATTTGGGGTGCAAGTCAATTCTTAGAATTGCCTGAATTATTGGTGAAAATTATAAATTGGACTACTTTAGTTTTAGTTATATATTACGCTACTAAAACAACACAAAAACTATCAGAATATTTCATACGACACTATATTTTTAAGGAGAGAAAAGGAGAAAGTGATTCTGGTGTGATTATTAAAGGTTTTATAACCCAATTAACTAAAATTCTTATTTGGGGAGGTGCTTTTTTAATATTATTACAGAATTTAGGGGTTCAAATTTCCGTTCTTTTGGGTGGAATGGGACTTGCAGGTTTAGCTGTGGGTTTTGCTTTGCAAACAATTCTTGAAGATATATTTGCATTTTTTTCTATATATTTTGATAGGCCTTTTGAAATAGGAGATTTTGTAATTTTTGATGAAGAGATGGGGACAGTTGAAAAAATAGGTGTAAAATCAACAAGAATAAGGACTTTGCAGGGACAGGAACTTGTTGTTTCAAACAGAGAATTGACCTCAAAGAGAATTCATAATTACAGAAAAATGCAAGAAAGGAGAATTGTTTTCACTTTTGGAATAACTTATGAAACTGAACATCAAAAACTTAAAAAAGTAAATAAAATAGTTAACAAAATTTTCAATAATATCAAAAGAGCAAGGTTAGATAGAGTTCATTTTTATGAATATGGTGATTTCTCTTTAAACTATGAAGTTGTTTATTATGTCCTAAGTAAAGATTATTATGATTATATGGATACGCAAGAAGCAGTCAATTTGGCTCTGTTCCAAGAATTTCAGAAGGAAGGTATAGATTTTGCATATCCTACAAAGAGAGTTTTATTGGATAAAAACTAGAGAAGATGGATCAACAATATTTGCAAATATTTTTGGGTTTAATATCAGCTCTGATACTTTTCATATATGGAATTGAAAATCTTAGTAAGGATTTTCAGGGTTTAGCTGCTGAAAAGTTTCGTGCAATAATAGCAAAATTGGCAAATAATAGGTTTACTGGGGCTTTGGTAGGAGCTCTTTCAACTGCAATAATTCAATCTAGTACCGCCGTTTCCTTGGTTGTTGTTGTATTAGTTAATACAGGCATTATCTCCTTTAAACAAAGTTTAGCTATAATGTTTGGAACAAATCTCGGAACTACGGTTACAGCACAGCTAGCTTTGTTACAATCAAGTATTCTTGCTCCAATACTCATAATAATAGGATTCTTTTTGAGAATATCGGGGTCTAAATTTAGGCTAATTAGTAAACCAATATTTTTTCTTGGCTTTATACTTTTTTCTCTTAATCTTCTTTCTGCAAATCTAGAGCCTTTGCAAGAACATCCAGATGTAATGGCTTTTTTTGCAGCATTATCAGAACCACTTCTAGCCTTTTTGGCTAGTGCTCTATTTACAATGTTAGTGCAATCAAGTTCTGTAACATCGGGTATGATTGTAGTTTTAGTATATAGTGGGATGATACCTATTGAAGTAGCAATACCTATGATTTTAGGTACAAATGTAGCTACTAGCACTACAGCATTCATAGTTTCAACAAGACTTAATTTACATGCTAAAAGAGCTGGTACAGCAAAATTCGTTTTTACTCTTTTAGGAGCTGTTCTTTTTATGCTATTACTATCTCCTTTTACAGCACTAATCCAGTCATTTGCAATTTCAGAGGCTGCACAGGCAGCTCTTGCACATTTGATATTTAACTTAACAATAACGGTATTGTTTTTAATAATTTTAACTCCATTTGAAAAATTAATAATTTGGCTTGTTAGAGGTGAGGAAGAGGAAATTCTTTTTGAAACAAAATATCTTTCAAAAAATGAAAATGTTACTTTTCAAAAACAAATAGCTAATGTTAAAAAGGAAATTGCTTATTCTATAGAGATTACGATTAGAATCTATCAAAAAGCTATAAATATGTTTTATCATCCAGCGAAAACGGTGGAAATGGAAATAGATAAGCTTGAAACTTTAAATGACTATTTAGATGACGAAATTAGTTCCGCTATTGTTGAGTTAACAAGAAAGAAGTTAACTCAAAAAAATGCACAACAAACAGTTTCGTTATTAAAAATTTCAAATACTGTTGAGCAATTAGGTGATTTAGGAAGAGATTTCTCCGATGTTTTTATAAAAATGCATGAATTAAACATACCTAAGCATGAAGTTGATATTGAAGCTACTACAGATATAAATAATAAATTGATAGAGTTGTTTAAACAAACGGAAATTGTGATTAAAAA
>PWIP01000021.1 GCA_003560355.1 Candidatus Dojkabacteria bacterium
ATCTGGCTGTGGAAAGTCTGGTGGAACATTCACATCCTGTGGAGGTGGAGCTTGTACATCACCCTGTGGATTCTGTCCAAAGTCTTGTTGTTGATTATGTGTACCAGGGGCAGTGGCCACATTAGCATAATCATTTGGTACAGAGGAATCTGGCTGGGGCACTGAATTATCAGCCACATTCCCGAGATTCCCACCACCAGGGCTTGATGGGGTTGAAAAATCGTTTCCTGTTCCTAAACCACCAGAATTAGTGGCTCCCTGGTTAACTTGTTGATCATTCATATATTGGCAAAAACAAATTAACTCATGTACGTAAATAGTACATTAAATACACTGAATTATCCAGTTTTTCTTATATAGGCTTTTTGGGAATTTGATATATTGCGGGACCTGGACTCGAACCAGGATTCTCAGCTTCAAAGGCTGGCGTCCTACCATTAGACGATCCCGCATACAAATCTAAATTATACCAAATCTCCTTACTCTATCAAAATATTCAAATGTCATGTAAAGTTAGCACACTATAACGTACGATACAAATATGGTAATTCATTCCCTTTTTATTTTAAAAGTAATAGGTGTTAAAAAAAATAGTAATATATGGTAGAAAGAAGATATACTTGGAATTTTTTAAATAAAAAGCTTTATGTTTTTTAAGAAAAAAGAAAAAGAGAAAAAACAAGATTGTAAAGTACACTTTAAAGCAAAGGTTTTTGATAAAAAAGCCCCTCTTAGGAGGAACAAACGTAAAAAAAACTTTAAGCTAAAAACAAGTCCTATAAAGCCATTTAGAGGGTCTTGTAATTCAAGAGCAAAAAAAGCTAAAAGGATTAAACAAAGAAATTCCATACTCGCTGTAATATCAATCTTTCTTCTCGCTTTTATCGCTATCTTCTCCGGATATACCGTTATTAATTTCATAACAGGTATTAGAGGTGGTACATCTGCAGATGACATCTCTTACGAAACAAAATACGTTATGGGTATAGATACTGTACCCATATATCCAAATTCTGAATTTGTTTATGCAAACAATATGAACGAAGAAATAGTCATGAAAATGCTTAATCAAGGATTATCAGCATACAAGTTGTCTAGAGGCACAAGAACTTCAAATGTTTATGACTATTACAAAGAAATTTTAACAAAATATGACTGGGAATATATATCAACAGTACCAGTAAGTACTGAAGAAGCACTCTTAGGACAGTATTGGTTGAAGGGGGAAAAAGGCTTGAGAATATATGTTGAAAATAATGATGTTTGGTATGAATTAATAGCTAAAGATGAAGCTAAAAACTCACTATCTGAAAGAAGAAAAGCAGAGTTACAAAGAAAAAGAATTTTAGAAACTTCTTCAGAACAAAGTCTCTTGCCAGACTACCCTTGGTTTCTCCTAGTACCAAGGGAATATTTGGTTAGATATTCCCCCACTGACATAGGTGAACTACAGTCTGTTGAAATATTTGAAATCGCTGGTGACACAAGTTTTTGGATTTATCCGATTGGAAAATCAGATTCTGGAACATATAGGGATCTTCTTGAAGAATTTATAGAGAAAAAGGATGAGGATTCTGATGAAAAATGGGAAGTATTAACTACAAAACAAGATTTTATTAAACAAAGAGAAGCTTTAAATACCACTTTAGTAGTTAATGGAAACGAAGGTAGAGGAGTAGTACTTATGAACAAAAGAAATTTTTTCATTTATGCAATTTTTACTAATGATGTAGAGCACCCATTTTTTGAAGAAATTATTGAAAAAATTGATGAGACTTAATCTTTTTTGCAACCTTCTTGTTCTTTAGAACAACCTCTAGGTCTTCTAAAGAAGCTTTTTTAATACCCTCTATACTACCAAAATAATTAAGTAAAATTTTTCTTCTTTTAGAGCCAATACCCTCTATTTCATCTAAAACAGAACTTTTCATATGCTTTCTAATGCTTTTTCTATGGTATTTAATCCCAAATCTATGGGCTTCATTTCTAAGTTCAACAAGCAAGAAAGGATATTTAACTCCTAACCTTTTGATTTTGTTGCTTTCTAATACCCAGAAATTATCCTTCATGTTTTTTTTCGTTTTAGAAATTCCCATAAGTTTAATATCTTTAGGGACTAAATCCTTTACAGCAGAAAGTTGAGAAATACCTCCATCTAGTAAGATAAGTTGAGGCTTTTTATTTTGTTTTAACCTTCTGGAAATAACTTCACAAAGCATTCCAGGATCATTTGAATTTACAAAATTTTTTATTTTAAAGATTCTATACTCATCAGGCTGCAATTTTCCGTTTATAGCTACGGACATAGCACCATATGCAAACTTACCTTTTATATTTGACACATCAAAACACTCTATTCTTTTTAGATTTTTTACTTGCAATTGTTTTGAGAGAGTAATTAAAGAATTGCGTATTTTTTCATACCGAGAATTTAAATATTCTTCCTCTGATTCAAATGGAGAAATAGATATTTTCTGAGACAAATATTCTAAATCATTTATTTTATCTCTTAGATTAGCTGCCTTTTCAAATTTCTGCCCTTTTGCATAGTCCTCCATTTCCCTTTTTAATTTCGTTATCAATTTTCTTTTCCTACCGCTTAGCAATTTAATCACATTATTAATATTTTCTTGATAGTCTTTTTTAGATATTTTACCGTGATATGGTGCTGGGCAAAGATCTAAATGGTAGTAAAGACAAGGTTTTTTGGGGTTTTTACACGTACAAAAAGGATAGAGTTTTCGTATATAGTCAAAAACTCTTCTTACAGCTTTACCCTTAGGATATGGTCCAAAAAGCTTACCCTTTTCAAATTCTTTCTTTTTTACAGAGCGCACAATTTTTACTTTTGGATATTCATCATACGTAGATATATGTAACCAAGCAAATGACTTGTCATCTTTAAGCTCTATATTAAATTTAGGTTTATATTTTTTTATGAGAGCTGATTCTAAAATCATAGATTCTATCTCATTCTCTGTCTCTATCGTTTCAATTTTTTTTACAAGGGGTATCAT
>PWIP01000036.1 GCA_003560355.1 Candidatus Dojkabacteria bacterium
AAAAGGTTGCAGAATTAGCGAAGGCTTTTGACTTAGAAGTGCTTGTTTGTGATAGAAAGCTAGAAAACTGTCAAGTGAAAAACAATGTGAAATTTTGTGACTTAGAAGGAGTTTTAAAAAATTCTGATATCATCTCACTTCATTGCGATGCCAACCCCTCAAGTATTAGAATGATAAATAATGAGACAATTAAGATGATGAAAGATGGTGTAGTGCTAATTAATACAGCCAGAGGTTCAATAATAAATGAAAGAGATTTGTTGAAAAATATAAAGAAGTTTTCCTTTGTAGGTCTTGATGTTTTAGAAAATGAAAGCAATTTTAAGAAAAATCATCCATTTTTAAAACATCCCAACATCTTAATAACTCCTCATATCGCATACAAATCTGAGTTAACGACTAAGGAAAGATGGGATAAGACTTATCAATATATCGAGAATTTTACTTCCCGACAAAAACTTTAATATCTACAGCAACAGTATCTTTCTCAGTTATAATCAGCGGATTAAGATCCAAACTAATTATTTGAGGGTAGAGTAGAGTAAGCTGTTGTACTTTGTATATTTGCTCTATTACCTTCTCTACATTAAGAGATTTTTGTCCTCTAGCACCAGAAATTATTTGAAAAACTTTTGTTTTTTCTAAACTCTTTTGAATATCATCCTTTGAAGCAGGTACTAAAACATATCCAAAATCTTCAAATATTTCTGTGTATATACCACCTTTACCAAAAACAACCAAATGACCAAATCCAGGAATATCTGGTTTGTAAACATCAGAATCTCCATCTCTGTTTGCTCCAATGAAAAATTCTACCCTTGGGGTTAACTGTTCTTGTAATACCATGGTAAAGGTTTTCTTCTTTAATTTCTTCAAAATATTTTTTGAAAGCTGTTCGTAGGCTTTTTCTAATTCCTCTTCGTTTTTAATATTTAAATACAACCCTTTTAAATCTGTTTTGTGCACTATAACTTCGTTGCCAACTTTAAGAACAACAGGATATTTATCTTTTGCAAAATTCATAATTTGCGAAAATTTCCTTGAGATAATTTGCTTTGGCAAAGTAAAACCCATCTCTAAAGCAATCTTCTGAGTAATTTCATCAGGTAGTATTCTTGGAGTTTTTTTAACATATTTCTGTACTTCTTTAAAATGTTTTCCTTTTTCTTGAGAAACAATCTTTTTCCACTTTTTGTTTACCTCTCTAGTTGAAAAATTCTCAATTCTAGTAGTGTAATCACTCAAAACTTTTAGAGAATTTACAGCATCATCTATTTCAGTAAAAACAGGTATGTAGTTGTCATAGAAGATTTGTGACCCTGTACTTGTTTGTTTTTTCCCCAAAAATACTGGAACTATTGGTTTCTCATACATTTGGGTTGCGTTGAGAATAATTTTTGCAGTTTCTTCAATTTGTGTTACACGTTGAGGTGTGAGTAAAACTAAAATCGCATCTACATCATCATTTTTTGCCAATATGTCTATTGGATATTGATACCTTTCGGCTTTTGCATCACCAACAATATCAACTGGATTTTTAGAGCTAGACTCAAGAGGCAGGAATTTTTGAATTTTCTTTTGTAAACTTTTTGATAATTTCGCCATTTCTAGACCATTTTTTACTACAGAATCAGTAGCGACAATACCTGGACCTCCAGCGTTTGTCACTATGGCAATTTTTTTGCCTTTCATAGGCTTAGACCAAGAAAATGTCATCATGTAGTTAAAAAGTTGACGTGTATTTTCTGCTTCAATTATTCCAACTTGGCTCGTACCAGTCTTGAACATATCTATTGAACCTGCTATAGCTCCTGTATGTGATTCTATCGCTGATTTTGATTCTTCTGTTTGACCAGCTTTTAGAATAATCAGAGGCTTTCTGTATCTAGATTGTTCATATTTTTGTATTAGAAGAGAACCATCAACAATATCTTCAAGATATGCACTTATGACTTTAACCTTTTTGTCTTCTAAAAAATATTCAACCAAATCCAATTCATTAATGTCTGCTTTATTACCTATGGAAACAAAATGAGAAAAACCTAAGTTTTTTGGTATTGACATATCCAACATTGCTGTACAAAAAGCTCCCGATTGTGAAAAAAATGCAACATTACCTTTAAGAGGTTTGTCTGAAGCAAAAGAAAGGTTTAAACTATTATGCTTGTTAATGAAGCCAAGACAATTGGGTCCTAAAATCCGAATATTGTGTTTTTTTGTAATAATTTGTATTTTTTGTTCTAAGAGTTTGCCTTCAGGACCAATTTCACTAAAACCAGCAGAAATAATTACTAAACCTTGAATTTTTTTCTTAGTACAATCTTTTACAACTTCTAGAACGTTTTCTGAAGGTATTACTATACATACAACATCAACTTTGGCTTTAATGTCTGAAACTTTTTTGTATGCTTTGAATCCTAAGATTTCTCTGGACTTTGGATTTATGGGATATATTTTTCCCCCAAAACCACTTTGTATTACATTTTTCAGTATTACAGTTCCTAGCTTATCGGTTTTTTCAGATGCGCCTACTACAGCTATTGATTTCGGATTGAAAAATTTTTCCATGTTTTAAAAGATAATATTGTAATTAAAATCTTTAAGTTGCTCTTTGACTTTTTCTAAATCTTGAGTGTTTGCCTGTCTAATTTCTTCTAAGTCATATTTATTGAAAAATTCATACCATTTATCCTTTCCATGCGTACCGTATGCAAGTAGTTCCAAGGCTTCTAAATTTTTTATACCTTTGAGAAATTCTCCGACACTTTTAATTAAATCTTCCCCATCTGTAAGTGTTGGAATGACTAAAAACCTTATTCTAATTTTTGCGCCTTTTTTACTATCTACATACTCTATATTTTCAAGAATTTGTTTGTTTTCTGATTCCGTTAACTCTAAATGTTTTTCATCGTTTAATTCCTTAAGAGAAATCATCCAAAGGTCAACAAAAGGATGAATTAAATCAATCACTTTCTTGTTCGTTTTTATACA
>PWIP01000024.1 GCA_003560355.1 Candidatus Dojkabacteria bacterium
AACTTTTAAGTCAAAAATCTCGCCAGAAACAGTAGTATCTGAGGCTTTTACAACATTTCCAGAAATATATACAGGATAACTTCTACCTTGATAGGTTACGATTGTAGACATTTCTCCTTTGTTGTCACTAAAACGAATTTGTGTATCACTTATACCTGCAAAAGACAATTCTCTATTTGCTATTTCAAAAGCTGCAGAAGCTTGAGAGTTTGTAACTGTTAATTCAATTTCATGAGGTTCGCTAAAATCTAACGCTTCACAATCCAAACATAATTTCTCTGGCTCAACCTCAATCCCTATATTCTCAACCAAATCCTCATAATCTTCATAAGTATATGAAACACCCAAATCTTCCAAACCCATTACACTTGTAACTGTTCTGTAGCCCCAAAAAATACCTCCTGCTAGTAATAAAAGCAGAACTAAGAAAACAATTAAAATTTTTCTCCCTGTTCCTGATTTTTTAGGCTCTTTTACAAAATTCTCAGCACTTTGTTCTTGCATAAAAATAATTTAAGATTTTAAATATACTATGTATGATATACTAAAAAACTTTAAAATGATATATAAGATTTGAAGATTAAGAATGTCAAGAAAAGCAGAAATTGTACATATAGAGCTTTGTCATAAGGACGCTCAAGTTCCTAAATATTCAGACAAGGAAGATGCTGGAGCAGATATAGCTCTTTGTGAAGATATAGAAATAAGGGGTGGAGAGGTAAAACTTGTAGGTTTGGGTATAAAGGTTGCGATACCAAAGGGCTATGAAATTCAAATTAGACCGAGAAGTGGACTTTCGTATAAAACAAAATTAAGAATTCCCAATTCACCTGCAACGATAGATACAAACTTCAGAGATGAGTTAAAAATAATCTTACATAATATAGGTAAAAATACTTTAAAATTTAAAAAGGGAGACAGAATAGCACAACTTGTCTTAAATGAAGTCCCCAAAGCAGTATATACTCCAATAGATGATGTTCAAGAAATAAAAGGGGACAGGGGTGGAGGTATAGGAAGTACTAAATTAAATTCTTCAAATTAAAATGGAAATCAAACAAATTAAAGTAGGACAACTAGATACAAACTGCTACATCTTGAAAACAGACGAAGAGGTATTCATTGTAGACCCAGGTGGGGATCCACAAGAAATTGTAAAGCATGTAGAAAATCAAAAAGTGAAAATAATTAATACTCATTATCACTATGACCATACAATTGCAAATGAAGAAATAAAGAAGAAATTTAATGCAGAGATTTTAATACACGAAGATGAAAAAAAATATATTGATTTTGAAGCAGACAGATTTCTTAAGGAGGGAGATATTTTGAAAATAAATTCTCATGAATTAGAAGTTTTGCATACCCCTGGTCATACTGAAGGTAGTATATGTTTGATAGGGGAAGGATTTGTAATAACAGGGGATACTCTTTTTGAAGGTGGGTATGGAAGAACAGATTTACCAGGAGGAGATCACATGAAAATGTTTAAATCCTTAAAAAGATTGAATGATATTATTAAGGAAAACACAACTATCTATCCTGGACATGGTGAACCCTTCATTTGGGCAGAGGCATCTTCAATATGCTAAAATGAAAAAATATATTGTATTTTAATATAATGAAAAGGAAAATTTTTGTCTTCATATTTCTAGTTATATTTGTCTTGATAACTTTTTTCTTCATTTCAGGTTTAGGATACGATGAAGCTGTTAGTGTAAAAGAATTTAACAGATCGGGAGGAGAAAGAACTCAGAGGAATTCTTTCGTTATAGGGAAACTCTCTACTATCTCCTTTGATTTTTTCACCATAGCGGATTTAGAATTTCCAGAAGAAAAAATAGAATATATGTTTGAAAAAAATGAACTCTCATTATCAAACTATGCCGTTGGAGACGCTGTATTAGTAGAAAGCAGTTATGATAAAGAACGACAAAGCATGAAAGCTAGTAATATAGAAACCGTTAATTTAAATAGGGCTCTTAGACACTTAGAAGCGAGAAAACCCCTTCTAAAACCTGGAAAAACGTCAGAACTTTCTAATGATACATTTATGATAACTCTTGAAAATATAGGTATCAAAACCATTAAATACGAAGATCTTTATGACGAAAATTTTGGATATTCCTTAATATATAAATTAAACGATGAATTATATCCATTTCATCCCATAGAAGATTTTGTTAAAATTGAACCTGGGGATTTAATAGAAGTTGAATTTCCCATAAGTGTAAACATGCTTTCTGAGATGAGAAAAGGAGAAAATGTAATCACCTTCATATGGGCACAAAAATCACTTTATGATAATAATTTCAAAAGCATTTTAGAATCAGAACCAATTGAAGTAATTTTAGAAGATAGTATTTAAATTTTTAAAACGATTTTTATGCAAGAACAGAAGGGAAATATTATAGATGAAAAATTAAATAAAATATTATCTAAAATAGAAAACACAGAAATTGCGGAATATATACAACTTGTAAACAACCCTAGAAGGATGCTTTTTATTAACTTCATATCAGGATTAGCTAGAGGCTTCGGTTTAGCAATTGGGTTTTTTGTACTAGGTGCAATTATGGTTTGGCTTTTGGGAAGACTTGCTGTATGGAATATCCCTGTAATTGGAGACTATGTGACTGAAATAGTTAAAATTGTCATGGAGCAATTATAATTCTATTTGTTTGAATAATTCTTCTATTTCTTCAAATTTCTCCCTTATTTGCTCTATTACTCCTTCTCTAGTTGGGTCAACAGTATCAATATCCTCTATATCAATATCTCCACGTAAAAATGCCGCTACATCTTCATCTCTAGTAAACTCAAAAACATCATTTGAATGAGCATCAACAAAAGCCTGATATGCTATACCAGCAGAATCTGCAGGTATTACGGTAAGCTTCCAAAAAAGCCTCTGGTCTCTAACAAAAGGCAAAGGCTCTACAGAACCAAATCTATTCCAATCAACAATAGGGTTAGAACGTCTTACA
>PWIP01000044.1 GCA_003560355.1 Candidatus Dojkabacteria bacterium
AACTACTCTCGCAAAGTGCCGAGGACCAGAATCGAACTGGTGACCCTACGATTTTCAGTCGTATGCTCTACCAACTGAGCTACCTCGGCTCTTTATTTTTTAAATAAAGCGCATTTTATGATAAAGTAGTTTAATACAATTCTATCTTTTTTTCAATATGAAAGACCTTTTTTATACAAATTAAGGGCTGCTTAGTAGAAAAAAATTATAAAAAAATATCCCACAAAGAAATATCAATCCAAATAAAAGAAACGTATTAAAAAACACATACAGTGAATCTTTTGTGGAGAGGGTATAAACCGTCTTGATAGCAATAATATCTAAAACCAGAGACCAAATAAGAAGTACAATATTCAAGAAACCAACAAGTTGGATTAAATTGATTCCGATGAGGATTATTGCTAATAAATTCCCAACGATGAATATGAATCTTATGAAGAAGATAGATGATAAAATCTCTAAATAATTATTTTTTGCATCATAACGTCTTACTGCGAAAAAATTTATTAAAAATGCGAGTAAAAATGGTATTAAGAGACTTATAATTATTTGTGGGCTTATTATTGTTGGCAATGGGGTGTGATAAATTTTTGCAGTTGTTTGTAACAAAGTAAAACTAAGGATATTGGCAATTAGCAATATAAAAAGGCTTTCGAAGAGAAGCCTTCTCTCTTTAACTTCTTGGAATGCTTTAGTAGGCTCCTTTACAATATTTAAAAGTAGATTTGGTAAAATCTTTAAATTCAAACTTAAATATATTCGAAAATTTATAAATATAAAATATTTTGGGTCAGCGACAAATTCGTGAACCTACGATTTTCAGTCGTATGCTCTACCAACTGAGCTACCTCGGCTCTTTATTTTTTTTAAATAAAGCGCATTTTATGATAGAGTAGTTTAATATAATTCAGTGTTTTTTTCAATATGAAAGACTTTTCTCAAGAAAAGAAGATAGAAAATCAAATTTTGAGAAAGAAAAAGAGGAAATTAAAAAGAGAAAGATTATTATCTATTTTAAAGCAAAAGTTTAAATTTTTTATATACCTCCCTCTTGCATTGATAATAGCTTATTTACTCTTTTATAGTCCTTTTTTCGTAATTAAAGAAATTGAAATTAATGAACTAAGTTATGTTAATCAAGGAAAGATCTTGGCAGATTTTGAAGTTTTGGAAAACGAGAACTTTTTTTTAACAGATTTAGCTTCTTTAAGAACTCAAGTTATTAAAGAACATGCTTTTATTGAAAACATCTATACAGAAAAAGTTTTTCCTAACAAGGTTGTTGTACACGTGAGGGAAAAAGAACCTGAGTTTGTTGTTAATAACGAGCAGGGTTGTTTTTTAATTGATAAAGTGGGTTTTGTTCTTCTTGAGGATGGATGTTCTGATTTAAAAACCAATTATTCTGCAAAAGAAATATTTGGAGACGATTTAAATAATATTGATTTTGTTGTAAATACACAGTCTAATTTTTACAATGCCGAGAAAATATTTGAAGTCATCAATGTTTTAAATCACTACGGTTATACAGTTAAGGAGGTAAATATTGAAAACCAAGTTTTAAAATTTGAACTGTATGATGATCGTTCTTTCATTTTTTCCTTTGCTAGTGATTTACAAAAGCAACTTAAGAGATTTATAGTTGTGAAAAAAAAGATAGATTATGATAACATGGACTTTGAAAGTATAGATATGAGATTTCAGAGGCCTGTTTTAAAACAAAAGTAGGCAGGAGTCTTGCAAGTATCTTTAAATTTGTATATATTTGTTGTATAAAGAGTTGTAAATTAATCTTAATATTTTCTTAAAGTTATGTCTAAAAGAATAATTACGGCGATTGATGTAGGTACTAGTAAAGTTACGACGGTTATTGCGACAGTAGATGATTCCGAAGGGCGTTCTTCAGTTATAGGTGTGTATACACATGATAGTGTTGGTATAAAGAAGGGTGTTGTTGTAAATATTGATGATGCGACAAACTCAATATCAGAAAGTATAAATGCTGCAGAAAGGATGGCTGGGATAACAGTTTCTGATGTTTTTTTGACGATTAATGGTGAACAGATGAATAGTATAAATAACAAAGGTGTTGTAGCAGTTTCTGGCTCTGAAATTACTATGGAAGATACTCTTAGAGCTATTGAGAATGCCAGAACATTGGCATTACCTGAGAACTTAAACCCTATTCATATAATTCCAAGAGAATTTATAGTTGATAAACAAGGAGGTATTAAATATCCTCTTGGAATGACAGGAACTCGATTGGAAGTTGAAACGCATATTATTACAGCCCCTACTTCTTCTTGGCTTAATTTAAGGAAATGTGTTGAACATTTGGGTCTTAATATTGTAGATGTGGTTTTTACAGGTTGGGCATCCTCTCTCTCTGTGCTTACAGAGACGGAAAGGGAATTAGGAGTTACTCTTTTAGATATCGGAGCTGGAACAACAAGTATTTCAATATTTGAAGAAGGTTCAGTGATATTTAGCGGTTGTGTACCTTTGGGAGGTGTAAATATTACCAGCGACTTAGCTATAGGTTTGCAGCTTTCTCTTGAGGATGCGGAAAAAGTGAAGCTAAATTTGGACAAACTATTTTCAAAAGAGGAAGGTGAGGTAGAACAAAGAAGAAAAAGACCAAGGCTAATATATGATTCTAAAGATGAAAAGAAGAGTAAGAAGAAAGGCGATGACGAAATAGATCTCTCTGTGATAGGTATTTCTGGAAATAAAGTTGTTTCAAAAAATTTAATAAAGCAGATAATTGAAGCTAGATTAGAAGAGCTTTTTGAAATGGTTAAGGATACAGTTTCAAAAGCAGGTTATGATGTAGCAATGCCTTCTGGAGTAGTAATAACGGGTGGTTCTTCCTTGTTAAAAGATATTACGAAAGTATCTCAATCTGTTTTTGGTGTAGCTTCTAGAGTTGGTTATCCATCAGGACTTAGTGGTATGGTAGACGAAATTAC
>PWIP01000060.1 GCA_003560355.1 Candidatus Dojkabacteria bacterium
AGTATTTAGAAATTGGAAATAATGTTTTAATGCAATACTTAAAAGAAGGGAATTCTTACAAGCCTCTAGGCAGACATAATGTAGACTTTGGTGGAGGACTGGACAGATTAGCCATAATTCTACAGAACAAAAACAGTGTTTTTGAAACGGACATATATTATCCCATCCTAGAAAAAGTCCAAAGTTTAACACAAAAAGAAGATATTCGTTCACAAAGAATCATAGTAGACCACATAAAAGCAGCAACTTGGATTATTATGGACGGCATTACACCAGGAAGGACAGAGAGAGAATATATTTTGCGCAGATTAATTCGCAGAGCAGTTAGACACGCAAAAGCTCTAAACATAGAAGGGAACTTTACAAAAGAAGTAGGTTTAATTGCCATAGAGCAATTTTCTCAAGTATGGAAAGACCTTGAAGAAAAGAAAGAAAAAATATTAGAAACACTAGAAACCGAGGAAGAAAAGTTTAACAAAACTTTAAGAGATGGACTTAAAGAAGTAAAGAAGATAGCAAAAGAGACAAAACAGAAGTTTAAAAATGAAGATGGTGTATCTTTTAAAATATATGAAACTTATGGTTTCCCACCAGAGATGTTTTTAGAAGAATTACAAACAGAAAAAGTTGAAGTTGATGAAAATTCATTTTGGGAAAATCACAATCTGGCATTTAAAGAACATCAAGAAAGATCAAGGTCTGCAAGCAAAGGATTCTTTAAAGGTGGACTTGCAGATACTTCTGACAAAAGTATTAAACTACACACAACAACACACCTTTTACTCAAAGCGTTAAAAGATGTTCTTGGACCAAAAGTCTATCAAAAAGGTAGTAATATAACTCCAGAGAGATTAAGATTTGATTTCCCTAGTGAACAAAAATTAACACAGAAAGAAATAGAGAAAGTTGAAAAAATTGTAAATGAAGCAATAGATAAAGGCTTAGATGTTGTTTTTGAAGAAAAAAAGAAAGATGAGGCAATGAAAATAGTTCCAGAAGCTTCTTTCAAAGAAAGATACGACGAAATTATAAAAATCTACTACATTGGAGACAAAAAAAATCCGTATTCAGTAGAAATCTGTAATGGACCTCATGTTAAAAATACAAAGGAACTTGGAAAATTTAAAATTACCAAACAAGAAAATGTCGGAGCAGGCATCAAAAGAATTAAAGCCATACTTGAATAAATCAAATATTCATAAGATGGAGCCCCCTATACTTGGTATAGACTACGGTACCATAAACATTGGCATTGCTATTACAGACAAAAAAGGGATTGTAGCTCAACCTCTTAAAACAATTAAAGTCAAAAAAGGGAATTACGAAAGATTTTTCCAAGAACTTTTGGAAATAATAAATCACTACGAAATAAAGACCCTAGTTTTAGGCATACCACAAGCTTTTAAAGAAGACCATTTACAAAATATAGATAGCATATTAGAATTTCAAAGCTCAATTAAAAAGATGACAGGAAGAGAGGTTTTCCTGTATGATGAGAGCTACTCCACTTCTGAATCCTACTCTATACTTAGAGAGCAGGGTCAAAATCAGAAGAAATCTCGGCAAAAAATTGATAAAGTAGCAGCATCTTATTTTTTGCAAGAATTAATTGACTTTAAAAATAAAAAGAATGAATAAAAAAAAGCTAATAAAAACAACAATTATTTTAACTGCTTTGGTTTTAATACCTCTATTGCTTTTTGTGTTCTTCAAAGCCCATTATGAAAGCGCACTAAACGAACCAAATTCTTCCTCTAACCAGGAAGTTGAATTTGAAGTTATAGAAGGAGAATCTGTAGATTCAATTACCTCCAGTTTAATTGCACAAGATTTACTCAGGGAAGAATATCGTAATTATTTTTTAATATACCTTAAGATAAATGACTTTGTCCCTAAAATACAAGCAGGATATTTTAGTATTCCGAAGAATTTAACAATTAAAGAACTTGCAGAAACATTACAGAATGCTGGAGTGCCAAGTAATTGGATAACTGTAACAGAGGGATTAAGAGCTGATGAAATTGCTCAAAAGTTTTCAGAAGTATTTGAAAATGTAAATGAAGAAGATTTTATGGATTTGGTAGAAGACAAAGATTTCATAAACTCACTTGAGCTTCACGGAGAAAATATCTCTTCTCTTGAGGGTTTTCTTTTTCCTGATAAATACTTTATGGATAAAAATATAGAAGCTAGAGATGCCATATTAATCATGACAGAGAATTTCAAGAATAAAGTCCCTGAAGATTATAATTATGAAGACATTATACTTGCGAGTATGATTGAAAGAGAAGGTATAAACCCAGAAGACAGAAGAATTATTTCTGGCATATTACAAAAGAGGTTAGAAGAGCAATGGTTATTACAAGTAGATGCTACTCTACTCTATCACCAAAAAGATTGGAGCCACATCATAACCGTACAAGATAAAGAAGAAGCTCAACCTTACAACTCATATATGTATCATGGACTACCACCAACACCAATATGTAACCCTGGGCTAGATGCCATTATGTCTGTATTTGAGCCAAAAGAAACCGATTACTACTATTATATACACTATGAAAATGAGGAGGGTAATATCGTTCCTGGTTATTCCAAAACTTTGAATGAACATGAAACTAAAGTACAAAAATATTTGAGATAAAAATTATGGCAGTAAATATAAAAATGAATGACAAATCAATAAACTTGGGGGACAAGGTCGCTAGCATAGAAAAAAAAAGACCTAAGAAAAAATTTCTAATTATAGCGACCATAATCGTTCTACTATTCAGCACACTGCTCCTTGGTGGCTATTATCTTAGTCAGAGAGCTGGAGTTAAATTTGGGATAACAGATATTTTTAACCCAATAAAAGCAAACCCTCAATTAGAAAGAGATAGTTCTGGAAAGTATACAAATGCTCTTC
>PWIP01000061.1 GCA_003560355.1 Candidatus Dojkabacteria bacterium
CATTTTGTGTTGTTGATATCAAGTAGTTACTTTTGATATGTGGTATATAGAAAAGTATGATGTTAAAAATCAGTACTAAAAAGGCTAAGAGGAGGATTAAAATTTGGTTGGCTTTGTTTTTCATCCAGTATTAAAAACTATGTTAATCACTATGAATATAACATGTACAATTGTTTAGGTCTATCAAAAAAAACAAGCTGATCTTGCGACCAGCTTGTTTACTCTCTTAGGTGAGAAATTAAATTACATCCTTATGAACAAATTACATCTGACTATTTCATATACAGCATTAAAACCATCTCTGAAAACCTGTATTTTCTTCCCTTCTTCTAAACTTCTAGGTCTGTATATAATTGGTATTTCGTGATATTTCAACTTTTTACCATCTTTTTTGTATCTACAGAATTTTGCTGTAATTTCAGGATCTACTCCAAAGAAACCTTCAGAAGTTATTGTCTTATTTATATCTCTAAAGATATCTCCTTTTGCCATTTTGTAACAAACTTGCACATCGCTAAACCTAACTCCTCTAAATCTGGTAAATAGATTTGTAAAAATGGTTATGAATCTGTTACCAAAGTAATATCTCTGATATATAATTTCGGATTTACCATGAAATCTATTTCCATAGATGAAGTCAATTTCAGGGTTCTTTTCAAAAGCTTCAACGAATTTGACTAAATCCTTTGGTTCATATTCAAGATCTGCATCCTGTATTACAACTAGATCACCTGTAGATTCTGCGATACCTTTTTTAACGGATTTGGTTTTACCAGAGTTTTTACTGTTTTTAAGAATTTTGAACTCAACTCCAGGTCTACCCCTATTCTGCTGCGCATAGTTTTGAGCTATTTCTAGGGTTCCGTCTTTAGAACCATCGTCAATTACAACAATTTCTTTTACTAGATTGATTCTTAAATTGGAAACAGCATCAAGTATTTCAACGATAGTTTTGCTTTCATTATATGCAGGTATGATTACACTAAGTTTTCTAAATTTTTTATCCATGATTTTTGTTTAAAAAATTTAATTAATTGTAGGTAGATTATATGATAATTCCCTCCGAATGTCAATACTATAGGTTTATGTGGTGTATTGCCTAAAAAACAAATTAAAACCATATGGGCTGTTATTAAGATGAGAAAAGGGATGAATGAATGTAAGTTATAGGCTGAGGTTTAGCCCTGGAATAAAAGTTTTTCGTACTTTTTAAAAATATCGTTATTATTAAAATTTTTATTTGTATTTTTTTTGATTTTTGACAGAAAATCATCATTACCAAAGTCTTTTATTGCTAGTTCTAGTTTACTCTTTAAATCCTCCACATCATGCTTTTTGAATATGTATTTTTTAGTATTTAGTCTTTCCGCAATTTCTAGATTACTTGGTGCATCAGAAATTACGGGGATGTTTTTTAAATATGCAGCTTCAACAATAGCCAAAGAAAGACCTTCGCTAAGGGATGAATTTATATATATCGTTGAAGTCCCTGCAAGTTTTAAAAACCTCTCTCTTTTAATTATTTTGTCTGTTATTTTTAAATTTGTACTTTTTGTTGGTTTGCCTTTAAAGAAATCTCCTGTACCTATGAAATGAAAATTCCAGCTGGGATATTTAACTGCCAGATCAACAAAAGCTTTGTAAGTTACTTCTGGATTTTTAACTTTAATCATCTTTGTAGCAAAAACGATATCTTTTTTCTTTTTTAAATTTGAAAATTTATCTAATTCTTCTTGGCTAAAACCGTTGTATAAAACGGTTATTTTGTCCTCTGGGATTTTGTGTTGTGTAATTAAATAGTTTTTACTTGCATTAGATGAGGAAAAGATTTTATATGCTTTTGTAAGGACGAATTTTGAGAGAGTTTTTTCATAGATGTAAACTATTTTTTGTGCTGATTTGCTTTTTAGAAAAGATGTTTGCGCTGTATGTTCAATGAGAAAATATGGCTTTTGTAGTAAAAAACAGGCAAGTGCTGTGATAAAGCTGCTAATAAAATGTCTTGAATGTATTAAAACTACTGCATTTGGGTTTTTTACTATTAATTTGCGTATGTAGTAAAAGAATTTGAAAGAGAATATTGGGTAGGTATTATCAAAGATATTTTTGGTTTTAAAGGTCTTGACAGTAAAGTTGTTTAATTGATATACACTATTTTCATTAGCTCTGCCATGTACTGCAATGGGTTTGTATCCCTTTTTTGTTAAATAAGTTAGGAGGTTGTAAACCATAATTTCTAAGCCACCTGTTGCTGGGTAGAATAAGCTGGAAACTGAAATTAAGTCATATTGATTTTTCTTTTCAAGAGTTTGATCCTTCATCCCTCATTTATATTACATTTTTGTAATTTTGTATAGGAAAGTAGCCCCAAAATTAGTAATGAAAATGTGTTTATTACAAGCAAAAGATATGGGAAAATATTATAGCTGTAGGTGGGATACATTATTGTTGAAATTGTTAAAAATATAATGACTTGTAGGCTGTATATTATTGTAATAATGTTTTCTTTCCCGATAGCTTGTAATATTGATACAAATGGAGTTATTAAAATCTGTATACATATGGCAAGCAATATTATTGGAAAAAGAAATCCAGCTTGTTTAACAATTTCAGCTTCTAGGGCAAGATTAAGCACAGGCTGATATATTAATAATGAAATTATATACCCAATAGAAAGTAAGGCTATTAAATATTTCATATTTTTCCATAGGAAGGAAGAGATTTCAGAATGTTTCTTCTCTCCATTCAGCTTGCTAAAAAAAGGAAGTAACCTTGTATGTAATATGGTAACCAAAACAATAGGTAGTGTCGCTATAAAGGCAACAGATTTATATATACCATTAGTATATGCACCATCAATATTAGTAATTAAAATAGAGTCCCACTGAGTTATA
>PWIP01000067.1 GCA_003560355.1 Candidatus Dojkabacteria bacterium
TTTTACAAAAAAGGCTTCAGAAGAAATGACAGAAAGAATAGGTAGCATGTTGAAAGAATTGGGTATAAAAGCGGTCTCAAATCCACTTGTGGGAACATTTCATTCAATTAGTGCTTTGATTTTGAGAAAAGATGGAGATAAATTGGGAATTTCAACAAACTATTCAATATATGATTCGGCAGATTCAGAAAAATTAGTAAAGGACGTTATGTTGGAAATGAATATTGATACAAGTCAATTCAAACCAAAAGCGATTTCACAAATGATTAGTAGTGCAAAAAATGAATACATAGGGCCAGAAAATTACAGAATTCAACACTCAGGATTTATTGAAGATATGGTTTCAGAAATATATCCTCAATATCAGCAACATCTAGAAAGTTCAAATGCCTTAGATTTTGGAGATCTTCTTTTTAAAGTAGTCAAACTTTTTGAAGAACATCCAGATGTTTTAGAAAAATATCAAGAACATTTTAAATATATTATGGTTGATGAATATCAGGATACGAATAAAATACAGTATCTTTTTGTTAAATTACTCTCAGGAAAGTACAAAAACATTTGCGTGGTTGGAGATGATGACCAAGGTATTTATGGCTGGCGAGGTGCAGATATTAAAAATATCATTTCATTTGAAAAAGATTTCCCCAATGTAAAAGTTGTAAAACTAGAACAAAACTATCGCTCTGTTCAAAATGTCATAGATGCAGCAGTTGCAGTTATATGTGGAAATAATCACAGAGTAGACAAAAAACTTTGGACAGATAGGGAGTGTGGTAGCCCTCTAACGGTATATCAAGCAGAGGACGAAAAAGCGGAGGCAGAGTATGTGGTTGATGAAGTTGTAAGTTTGCAAAATCAAGGATATACATTAAATGATATGGCAATACTTTATAGAACGAATTTCCAGTCTAGAATTTTTGAAGAAGCTTTTTTAAAAAATGGAATACATTACAAATTAGTAGGTGGTTTTAGATTTTATGAAAGAAAAGAAATTAAGGACATATTGAGTTTTATGAGATTCATTAATAATCCAAAAGATGACCTTAGCCTTCTTAGGATTATCAATGTTCCACCCAGGAAAATGGGACCAACTTCTTTAGAATCTTTGACTAAGATTTCCAAGGAATTAAAAATGCCTCTAGCTTATGTCTTGTTACTAGGTTTTTGTTTGATAAATAAGGTTGATAAAAAAGATATAGGTAGTGAATTAGATGTATCTAGAATTAGTGAATTGAAAAAATACGAAGACATTTTGTTAAAACAAGAGAGGTGTGTAAATATATTCGGAGAAATATATTTTGAGTCTTTTGACTTGGATGTACTTGCCGTTATTGAAAATATACTCTCCAAAACGAAATATGTAGATTGGTTGGATGATGGTTCTGAAATAGCTGAGCAGAAAAAAGAAAATATTAATGAATTAAAAAATTTAGCAAATAGTTATGTTGAAGCTGAAAATCCAAATTCACTAGCTGAATTTCTTGCAGACATTGCTTTAATAGAGGCAGAACAAGAAAAAATAGATGAAAGTAAAAATACTATTACTCTAATGACTTTACACTCTTCTAAAGGTTTGGAATTCCCTGTTGTTTTTATGGTTGGTATGGAAGAAGGTTTTTTGCCTCATTCAAGATCATTTACAACGGAAAAAGAGTTGGAAGAAGAAAGGAGGCTTTGTTATGTGGGTATTACTAGAGCAAGGGAGAAACTTTTTTTAACTTTTGCTGAAAGTCGTACAACAATGCACGGTATTCAAGAAAGAGTACCATCCAGATTCCTTTCTGAAATTCCCCAGGAAATTTGTGAATATTACAGTTGGAAATGTTAATAGGTATTTTGGGAACATGCAGGCCAGTGGTGACTAAGCCCTCCGGCTCTAAGGATATTTAGAGCTGAAAGAATTTGTTGTTCACCGTCCCAGATATCTTTCCCACCGTAATGTTCAAAAGTATTTCTGTTAAACTGCAAAAGTCCTAAATATCTGTTGATGTTATTTTTAGCATCGTTACAATGAGATTCGCATCTAATTAAAGACTTTAACGTCTCTCTTTCCCATTCATCTTCTGTAGCTCTATCTACAATTTCAAACCAGTGAGGGCAATTTCTGCCTCCCATAGCAGATGTTTTTGTACCTAAAGCTATAACTTTATCAATAGGTTCTCTCAAAACTTCCTCCCTGTAAATTCTCTTTTCTATAAGTTCATTATTTTCATAAATCCCTTCATATGTAATTTCCTTTATCCCCATTAAACCACTTTGTATGACTTTTTCTATACCATAGTCTAATGAAGAATCTTGTGTTCTTGTAGTTTTAAAAGGTATCTCCTCTCTTGTTGTAATTAATTCCTTTTCAATTAAAACAATCCTTATCAAACTTTTGTCTTTAATTTCGTAATCTAAAGAAGGAAGAATAATATCGTAATCAGCATAACTAAAGTTATGATTTTGTAAAACCTCTCTAACGTTTTCCTCATATGTAAGTAAATCTATTTTTTCATCTGCATATATTACTGTAACTCTCTTTGGTGGAAAAATACGTATGATGTTATTTTCTTCCTCTGGAATAGATTCTAAATTCCAGGAATTTCTATCCTCATCAGAATAGGCAAATCCTGTTAAAAAAATTAAAGATGTTAAGCAGATGAAGAAAGTTTTTAAAAAAGATTTTCTCTCCAGAAAAGAGAAAAAATATTTCATTGTAGATTATTAAAAGCTTATTCCTACTGAACTTATATCTTGCTTGGTGGTGTAGGATGGGAAACATTATAGCATTTGATTGACTAATGTCCAGTCTACAAGTATTATCTTTATATGGTATTAAATTTAGGTAAAATAGTTATGAAATCAAAAATTCTCTTGTATATATTTGTTTTTCTTTTTTCTGTATTTTTTCTTACAGGTTGTACAAGCAATGAAAACAAGAATATTTCAAATGATTTAACACAGGAAGGTTTGGAACTTTATGAAGAGAGGTATTACAAAAAGGCTATGGATAAATTTATTGAAGCTTTGGAAAAATATCCTAGTAATTTTGAAGCATATGTTGGTTTGGCAGATGTTCTTTTAGACAAGGGTTTTCTTGAAGAGGCTGAAGAATTGGCAAGTGAAGCTTCTATACGAGTAAGCAAGACTGAATCTGCAGAAATATATTCAATGGTTGGAAGTAAATATTATGATATTGAAGAGTATGAAAAGGCCAAAGAAATGTTTGAGAGTGCAATAAATTCTGATAGTGGCTATGAAGGTGGGCGAATAGGTTTGGCTCAGACAAATATACAAGAAGGTGATATCAATGAAGCTCGTAGAGCATTAGGCAGTAGAGGGGAAAGTGACGATTTCTTACTACTGTATTCTTTTTTAACTCTTGATGATTGGGATGAAGGTTTTAAAAAAATTCGTAAAATTCAAGACAGTGAATTAAAAAATCAAATGACAAGAATATATGAAATAGATGATGAAGATGCTTTGTACAAAAATACTTCTCTAGCGGGAGAGTATATTAATGCAGGCTATCCTTTTTTGGCGATTGAACTTTTAAATAAACAGGATGAGGAAATAGAACAATATCCAGAAGGACAGTATTTTTTAGGGAAGGCGTATCTTGATTATGGTAATTATAATAGTGCGATAGAGAAATTAAATGCTGCTCTAATGTTAGATATAGATGAAAAAAATGTATATATTAATCTTGCTAGAGCTTACCTATTCAACAATGATATGGATAGAGCATTAAATGCTTATGAAACAGATATCTCTCCAACAGATTTAAAATCTCTTGAAGAGTACGTAGACGTATTACTTGCAAATGATATGAGGAATAAAGCTCAGACAACTTTAATGAGTCTTTTAGCAGAAGAGGACTCTTTTGCTTTGAATATAATGTTAGTAAGAGTGTATTATGAGTATAAGGAGTTAGAAAAAATGAGTGAAATTCTTGAAAAACTTGATACTAAAACCAATCTTACTCAATCAGAAACGAAAGAATTAAAAAGATATAAAATTCTATATTCTCTTGAAGACATAGAAAACATTGGAGAACTTGATAGTTTAATAGAAAGATATTCTGTTTTTGATAGATACAATCCAGAACTGTATTTATTTAGAGGTATGTTATTAAAAAATAAAAACGAAGTTTTGAAAGCGCAAGAAGCTCTTGAGAGAGCGATTGAATTAGACTTAAAAGGTGATGTGGCTGAACAGGCTGAAGAATTGTTGGCTAGTATGAATTAATCTGCTATAATCTCTTTTGTTTCTGAATGCAGCGAAAACATTTCAAAGCTTCTTATTAATTTAATTATTTGGGACTTTTTATGGCAACAATTAGTTATAACGTAAAGTTTGATTTTGATAAAATACGCAATATTGGTATTATCGCACACATTGATGCAGGTAAAACAACAACCACAGAGAGACTTCTTTATTTCACGGGACAAAAACATAAAATAGGTGAAGTTCATGAAGGGGAATCAACTACAGACTTCATGGATCAAGAAAAAGAAAGAGGTATTACGATAATGTCTGCAGCCGTTACTTGTTTTTGGAAATACAGTGGTGAGGATTACAGAATTAATATTATTGATACTCCAGGACATGTTGACTTTACTGCAGAGGTAGAAAGATCGTTGAGGGTTTTGGATGGGGCAGCGGTAATCTTTGATGGAAAAATGGGAGTTGAACCACAATCTGAAACCGTTTGGAGACAAGCTACAAAGTACAATGTTCCAAGAATATGTTTTGCAAACAAACTAAACCTTTTAGGTGGTGATTTTAAAATGACTCTAGAATCTATTAAAGAAAGGCTTACTCCGAATGCCGTAGCTCTTTGGTTACCTATTGGCCGGGAGACAGCTCTTAGGGGTTTTGTAGATTTACTTAAAGAAAAAGCATATACATATAAATCTGTTGAAGAGAAGGAATTAAAAGAGGAAGAAGTCCCGGAGGATATGAAAGCGGATGTTGCTAAGTATAGAGAAGAATTAATAGAAAAGATTGCTGAACAAGACGATGAATTGATGACCAAATATCTTGATGGAGAGGAATTAACATACGATGAAATGCTTCAAGGATTGAGAAAAGGTACCCTCTCTGGAGGTTTATTCCCTGTTATGTGCGGAGATTCTAGGTCTCCAGTAGTTGTTAAATTCTTGGATATGGTTATCCAATGTCTTCCTTCTCCTGTAGATGTAAATGCTGTTGAAGGTATTGATCCTAAAACTGAGGAAACTATTGTTAGGAAAACAAATGAAGAAGACCCATTCGCGGCATTAGTTTTTAAGATAGTTAATGATCCACATATTGGTAATTTGTCATACATTAGAATATATTCTGGTCAATTGAAGGCTGGCTCTTATGTTTACAATTCAACAAAGAAAATTAAGGAACGAGTTGGAAGGTTGCTACTTATGCATGCTAATGATAGGGAGGAAGCAGATTCTTTGAGAGCTGGTGATATAGGTGCAGTTGTTGGACTTAAGGATTCAGTGACGGGAGATACTTTGTGTGATCAAAGTGATCCAGTTATATTAGAACAGATACAATTTTCTGAACCAGTAGTTTCTCAAGCGGTAGAGCCTGTAACAAAATCAGATGAAGAAAAACTAAGCCTTGCTCTTGCTCGCCTTATGAAAGAGGATCCAACTTTTAAGGTTGAGTCTAATATTGAAACTGGACAAACAGTTATTTCAGGTATGGGTGAATTACATTTGGAAATTTTAATAGATAGGCTTAAAAGAGAATTCAAAGTAGAAGCAAATGTTGGCGTACCTCAGGTGGCATACAAAGAAACCATTAAATTGGAAGTAGAATCGGAAGGACGTTATGTTAAGCAATCTGGTGGTAGAGGACAGTATGGGCACTGTTATTTACGTCTTATCCCAAATGAAAGAGGAGAGGGTTTTGAATTCATAAACTCTATTAAAGGTGGGGCTATACCACGCGAATTTATTCCTGCTATTGAAAAAGGAGTGCAAGAAGCTTTAATGTCAGGTGTTGTAGCGGGATATCCTGTAATTGACTTAAAAGTTGAAGTTTATGATGGCTCATTTCATGAAGTAGACTCCTCAGAAGCTGCATTTAAGGTTGCAGGTTCTATGGCTTTCAAAGAAGGTTGTAGAAGAGCAAACCCTGTACTTCTAGAACCTATTATGTCTGTGGAGGTTATTGCACCAGAAAAGTTTGTTGGTGATGTTACAGGATCGCTTAGTAGTAAGAGAGGGATAATTAAAAAGACTGAAACAAGGGGAGACCTTCACGTAATATCGGCAGATGCACCATTGGCAGAATTGTTTGGCTATACGACACAATTGAGATCAATTACTAGTGGAAGAGGTAATGCAACTATGGAAATGTCGCACTTTGCTGAGGTTCCAAAAAATGTAGTGGAGGAAATTGTTGCAAAAAAGTCTTAAAAAGACTTGAAACAAAAGAAAATTTTTGATAACATACCTCCAGTTTATTTCCTATTGGAAAAATGATAAAGAATAATGTAAAATAAACTTTATCTTTTAATAATTAAATTTTTTATATTTTTTAAAATGGCAGACAAATTTGAAAGAACAAAGCCTCATATAAATATTGGTACCCTTGGTCATATTGATCACGGAAAAACCACCCTTATTAGAGGTGTTTTGAGTGTTTTCGCAAGTGATCCAGCGAAAATGATTGACAAACTTGACAAAGACCCTATGTCAAGGCAAAAGAGTATTACCATTTCGGTAGCTCATGTTGAATTTGAGACAGAAAATAGGCATTATGCTTTGGTGGACTGTCCTGGGCATAAAGACTACATCAAAAATATGATTACTGGTGCTGCTCAAATGGACGGTGCAGTTTTGGTCGTTTCATCTGCGGATGGTGCTATGCCTCAGACAAGAGAACATATTCTTTTGGCAAAGCAGGTTGGTGTCCCAAGTATTGTTGTTTACATCAATACTTTTGGTGAAACTGACAATGAAATTCTTGAACTAATTAAATCTGATGTTCAGGAACTTTTGGATAAGTATGGTTATGATAAAGACAGCCCTATAATCGTAGGAGATGCTTTGAAAGCTGAAAAAGGAGAAGAAGAGGGTTTGGAATCTGTGAAAGAATTGATGAAAGCAGTAGATGAATATATTCCAGAACCTGAAAGACCAATAGATCAAGACTTTTTAATGCCAATTGAGGATGTTTTTTCAATTGAGGGAAGAGGTACTGTTGTAACAGGTAGAATTGAAAGAGGGAAAGTTAAAGTTGGCGAAGAGGTAGATGTTTTGGGTATGGGAAGGAAAGATCAGGTCACTGCTGTAACAGGTGTTGAAATGTTCAACAAATCCTTGGATGAGGGTCTTGCTGGAGATAATGTAGGTATTCTTTTAAGAGGATTTAAGAGAGAAGATGTTGAAAGAGGACAGGTTTTGGCAAAGAAAGGTAGCACAAAAACTCACACAGAATTTACAGCAGAAGTATATGTTTTGAGTAAAGAAGAAGGTGGTAGACATACTCCATTCGTTAGTGGTTACAAACCACAGTTCTATATTCGTACAGCTGATGTTACTGGAGAGGTTCAACTAAAAGAAGGTGTTGAAATGGTTATGCCTGGAGATAACACAGAGGTGACCATTAAATTACTAGCTCCAGTTGCAATTGAAAAAGGATTGAATTTTGCAATTCGAGAAGGAGGTCAAACCGTAGGTAAGGGAGTAATCACAGAGATTATTAAGTAAGATTTCGAAAAGGAGGGGTTAAATCCCCTCCTCTTCTTAGGTTTAATTTTAGCTCTTTATTTTAAAATGGTTAAGCAAATAGCGAGAATTCGGGTGAAGCTACAAGGCTATGATTCATCTGTTGTGGATCGCTCTGCGAAGAGTATCGTCGAAACAGCGATTGGAACAGGTGCAAGGGTTGTTGGACCTATACCTCTTCCTACAAAGAAGAGAAGATTTACTGTAA
This sequence comes from Candidatus Dojkabacteria bacterium, assembly GCA_003560355.1. Lineage (GTDB taxonomy): Bacteria > Patescibacteriota > Dojkabacteria > SC72 > T1SED10-24 > PWIP01. Next base: position 7,933 of record PWIP01000067.1, read on the forward strand.
ATAGGTCTCCTCATGTATACAAAAGTTCCATGGAACATTTTGAGATTAAAACACATAAGAGAGTTATAGATATATTAGATCCAACTAATAAAACTATAGATTCTTTACAACATCTTGAGATGCCCAGTGGTATAGAGATTGAGATTCAATAAAATTCTGCCAGAATTTTGAAATAATTAATAATATTTATATATATAAATGAAGGTAATACTTGGCAAAAAAAAAGGTATGACAAGAGTTCTACAGGAAGGTAAATCTATACCTGTAACCATTGTGGATGTAGAAGGTTGTGTGGTTTCTTTTAAAGATGGAAATTCTGTTGAACTTGGTTTGGAAAAAAGTCGTGGTAATAAAGCTAGCTTAGGTAAATATAAAGCACTTGGTTTTGTCCCTAGGTATTCAAGAAATTTTAAAGATGAAAAAAATTCTTTGAAAGTTGGGGATAAAATTGAAGGTTCTGTTTTTAATCCAGGCGATATTGTGAGCATAAAAGCAAAGTCCAAAGGTAAAGGATTTGCTGGAGTTGTCAAAAGATATGGCTTTGCTGGAGGGCCTAAAACGCATGGACAATCAGATAGATTGAGAGCTCCAGGCTCAATTGGTGCTGGTACAACACCGGGAAGAGTTCTTAAAGGTAAAAAAATGCCAGGTAGAATGGGAAGTGATAATTTAACTTTGAAAAACAAGAAAATTGTAGATGTAGTTGAAAACTATCTTTTGGTCTCTGGTCCTGTACCAGGAAATAATGGAGATCCTGTTTTAATTTATGGTGAAAGCAGTGATGCAAAGCAAGATAATTAGTCAAAAAGGAAAAGCAACGGAAAAGAAATTAACTTTGGACAAAGAAGTCTGGGGTTTACCAGAAAATATTGATTTGGTAACCCAAGTTCTTTATGTTTACAACAGCAACAAGCGCAGAGGCACTGCACATGCAAAAACAAGAGCACAGGTTGCTGGTGGAGGAAGGAAACCATGGAGGCAAAAAGGTACAGGAAGAGCTAGAGCCGGTTCAATAAGGTCGCCTTTGTGGGTAAAGGGAGGAGTTACATTTGTACCTAGTGATAGAAATTGGAAGAAAAAGGTCAATGAAAAAATGAAGAAAAAAGCTACAGCAACAGCCCTGTCGTCTAAACTAAGAGAAGAGAAAATAAAATTTGTTAAGTTTAATACTAAAGATGAGCTAAAAGCATTAAGAGAAGATATAGTTAAATTATCCGAAGGAGTTAAAACATTAGTTGTATCTGAAGATGAAAAAGTTTTGAAATCTGTTAGAAATATAAAAAAACTTAAAACAACAAATCCAAAAATATTGAATATTTTTAATACTTTAGACAACAAGCAAATAATTATGGATGCAGATAGTGTGGAAATAATTGAAAAAAGATTAAAAAATGAAAAATAACTTTGATATACAACCACATATTACAGAGAAGAGTTTTGAAATGGCGAATGCCCTAAACAAATACGTATTTATAACTAATGAAAAGATAAACAAAATAGAATTAAAAAAACACATAGAAAGAGAATACAGGGTTAAGGTTGAAAATATAGCAAGTCTTACGAAACCAGGTAAAAAACATATAGATTGGAAAACGAACAGAAAGTTTAGAAAATCAGATAAAAAGAAATACATTGTTCAATTGAAAAAAGGAGATAAAATAGAGGAATTTTTAAATAAATAATTATGGCAATAAAGACATTTAAACCTACAACACCAACAAGAAGAGGGACAAAATTGGAAGATCGTTCTAATCTTAAAAAGGACGCTGGACCAAGAAATCTTACTGTTGCTAAAAGGCAAAAGTCAGGGAGGAACAATCAAGGGAGAATAACAGTAAGGCACAGAGGAGGAGGAGTAAAAAGAAGAATCAGGATTGTTGATTTTAAACGAGACAAGCATGGAGTTCCAGCAAAAGTATTGGACTTTTACTTTGATCCTAATAGATCAGCTAATTTAGCACTTTTACAGTATGCAGATGGTGAAAAAAGATATATAATCGCTCCCAAAGGTTTAAAAAAAGGCAAGACAATTGTATCAGATGAAAAGGTAGAACTTACTCCTGGTAATGCTATGCACATAGGTAATATACCGGCAGGAGTTGAAGTTCACTGTGTTGAAAATACTCCTGGGAAAGGTGCAGTGTATGGCCGTTCAGCTGGTGAAGCAATTATTGTCCAAGGTAGAGATGCGACAGGCAAGTATGTTCAAATAAAAATGCCATCTGGTGAAATTCGATTGGTTAATGCTAAGAGTATGGCTACAATTGGTCAAATAGGAAATGAGGAAAAAATGAATGTAAAAATTGGTAAAGCAGGTAGAAAGAGATTATTAGGTTGGAGACCAACTGTTAGAGGTAAAGCCATGCATCCAGCACAACATCCTCATGGAGGTGGTGAAGGACAGGGTTCAATAGGTAAAGCGAAAGACATTTGGGGACACAAATTGCATACCAGAACAAGAAGAAATAAAAGAACAGAGCAATATATAATAAAGCGAAGAAGGTCAAAAACAAGACCATTCGCAAAGAAATAATTTAATAACAAAAAAGAATGTCTAGATCATTAAAGAAAGGACAATTTGTAGATAAGAAACTAGAGAAAAAGGTTAAAAAAGCAAAAGAATCTGGAGATCGAAAACCAATTAAAACATGGTCAAGATCAAGCGTTATTACCCCAGAGATGGTAGGTTTAACATTTGCTGTACACAATGGTAAAAAGCACGAAAATGTTTTAGTTTTAGAAACAATGGTAGGTCATAGACTAGGAGAATTTGCTCCTACTAGGATTTTCAAAGGACATGCTAAGAAAGGTAAAATTTCTAAAGTATATGGTGGAACAGGACGATTTGAAGAATAATATTATAAAAAACTAAATGGAAAAGAAAGTATACAAATCACAATATAAGAATGCAGCACAGTCTCCACAGAAGTTGAGATTAGTAGCAGATGTTATTAGAGGAAAAAGAGTTGATATCGCTATTGATTTGCTTACTCTCTTGAATAAAAAAGGAGCTAGTATAGTATTAAAGGCTTTAAAGAGCGCAGCTGCAAATGCAAAAAATTTGGATGGTATTCAGCCAGAAAAATTGTACATTACAAAAATAAATGTAGACCAGGCAACGACTTTGAAAAGAGTGATTTATGAATCTAGAGCTAATGTTTCAACTTTGAACAAAAGAAGATCTAATTTAAATATTGAATTATCTGTTAAATAAAA
>PWIP01000007.1 GCA_003560355.1 Candidatus Dojkabacteria bacterium
CATCTTTAAGCTCTATATTAAATTTAGGTTTATATTTTTTTATGAGAGCTGATTCTAAAATCATAGATTCTATCTCATTCTCTGTCTCTATCGTTTCAATTTTTTTTACAAGGGGTATCATTCTAATAATTTGGGGTCTATCATAATGATTGCTTCGAAAATATGAAGAAATTCTGGTTTTAAGGTTTAAAGCTCTACCAATGTACAAAATTTTGTTTTTTCTATCCAAGAATTTATAAATCCCTGTATTTATTGGCAAATCTTCTAGCTGCTTTTTAATAGCTTTATTCATATGAGGAAAACTTTTTCATACATTCCAATATTTCTGGGCATTGTTTTACTTTGTGCTTTAAAACCATGGTTTTCTTATCATCTTTTTTGTGAATAATTATCCTTACTGGACAATCTCCTGGATTACTTTTTATCTTTTCTCGCAATTTTTTCAAATCCTTACTATCATGTATATCATTAACTTTAAAAGTAATTCCCTCAAAGTTATCTCCATACTTTTTCAAATTAATTTCTTTCATTTTTACGAGTATTATTGAATAAAAATCATCCTTTTTATTTATTCTTCCTGCAAATCCCATTGGTATGTTTAATTTGAAAAATTCTTTTAACTCATTGTACTTCCTAGGGAATGCAACAACTTCAATATTTCCTGTTTTATCTTCAACTGTTAGAACTGCCATATTTTCATTCTTTTTTGTAGTTACACGTCTTACCTTAGTTATTAAACCAACTATAACTACGGAGTTTCCATCTTCCAGATCCTTCAAATCTTTTATGCTTTTAATCTCTCTTTCTTTGAGAAATAGTTCTAAAGAATCCAATGGATGACTTGAAAAATACAATCCTATTAATTCCTTCTCCCACTCTAGCTTTTTTATAATCGGAGTTTGTTCTATTTTAGGTAAAGGAGTCGGGTCTTCTATATTTCTCTTCAATTCCTTCTTGCCAGAAAACAAATCAAACTGACCCAGGGCTGAATTCTCCTTTTCACGTTTATACCTATTGTAAAGTCCTTCTAAACTGTTTAATAGCGCATTACGATCACCGAATGAATCAAAAGCACCAACTTTAATTAAACATTCTATTGTCTTTACTTGAATTTTTTTGCTAATCATTCTGTACAAAAAGTCGTCCAAATTTAAAAAATTACCGTTTTCTTCTCGTTCAAGAACAATTTCTTTAACAATATCCTCACCTACATTTTTAATTGCTACAAGCCCAAAACGAATATTCTTTTCGTCTTCTATCGTAAAGTCAGAATTACTTAAATTAATATCCGGTGGGAGTACTTCAATGCCCAAACTTTGACACTCTTCTAAATCCATTACAATCCTGTCAAAGTTATCTAAATCTCCCTCCAAAAGCGAAGCCATAAATTCTAGAGGATAATTAGCTTTGAGATAGGCTGTCCAATATGAAACTAGTGCATAAGAAGCACTATGTGCTTTGTTAAAACCATAGTTTGCAAATTGCAAGAGTTTTTCCCAAACTTCTTCAACTGATTTTTCATCAAAACCCTTTTTCTTAGCACCTTCTATAAATACTGGTTTTTCGGCATTCATAATATCCATCTTTTTTTTACCCATTGCTCTTCTCAGAATATCTGCACTTCCCATTGAGTACCCAGCTATATCTACCGCTATTCTTATAACTTGCTCTTGATATGTTATTACACCATTAGTGACCTCAAGTATAGGTTTTAGTGCTGGGAAAAGATATTTGGGACTTTTTTCCCCTTCTTTAACAGCAGCATATTCAGGGATAAATTGCATAGGACCAGGCCTATATGCAGCTAAAATATAGCTGATATCTTCCAGAGAGTCGGGTTTTGTCATTTTGATAGTTTTTCTCATACCCTCACTTTCCAATTGAAATACACCTACTGTTTTTCCTTCTCTTAATAGTTCAAAAGCCTTCTCATCATGAGTATTGATTTTTAAAAGGTCAATTTCTTTTTTTCTCTCTTTTTTAATTTTTTCAATAGTACAACCAATAACATTGAGGTTTCTAAGTCCAAGAAAATCAAATTTCATAAGTCCCAAAGGCTCTAAATCTGTCATTTCATACTGGCTCATACCAATACCTTCTCCATGTGCATCTTTTTGGATTGGCACGTAATTTTCTACTGGTTTTGGAGTTATAATGATTCCACATGCATGAGTTGAAATACCCCTACACATTCCAGCTACTTTTCTAACAATTTCTACCATTTCAACCAATTCGGCAGAAGAATTAACCATTTCTTTAAATTCTGGATTATTTTCAAGCATATAATCAATGTTTTGAGCCTTACCGAAAACAATTTCTACCATTTTAGAGAGCTGATCTGCTATCTGCAAATCAATTCCCAAAACCCTAGATACATCTCTAATAGCTTGTCTCGTTTGTAATTTGCTGAAAGTCGCTATTTGTTTAACATTTTCTAAACCATATTTTTCTATAGCATACTGAACAACCTCATCCCTCCTTTTATCTGCGATATCTATATCAAAATCTGGAGGTGATTCTCTTTCAGGATTTAAAAATCTTTCAAAATAAAGTTCCCAGCCCATCGGTTCAATATGAGTAATACCAGTACAATATGCTACCACAGAGCCACAACCAGACCCCCTCATACCAACAACAATGTCATTGTCCCTACAAAAATGAACAAAATCCATCATAACAAGGAAATAATGGTTGTAACCTTTATCATCTATCACCTTCAATTCATAGTCTATTCTTTCCTTTAAATCTTTGATCATCTTTCCATATTTTTCTTTACAACCCTTGTAAGTAAGTTCTTTCAAATACTTGGAAGGTGTTTTGCCTTTAGGCAAATCCAAATATTTAGGTTCAACCCTCTTAAATTCTATTGAATATTCTTCTACCATATCAGCAATTTTTACTGAATTTTCTACAGCTTCTGGTATATCTTTAAAGAGTGCTTTCATTTCTTCTGCTGTTTTAACATAGAATTCATCTGTTTCAAGCTGCTCTCTGCTGGGATCATCTATTGTTTTACCGTCTCTAATACACCACAATACTTCCTGAATTTTAGAATCCTCTTTCTTCAAATAGTGTGAATCACATGTAGCAACTAGGGGTAAATTGTTTTCTTTTGCCATCTTTATTAGCTTCTCATTAACTTCTTCTTGTTCTTTAAGGCCATTTCTCTGTATTTCGATATAGAATCTGTCTTTAAAAAGTTCTGAATATTTTTTTAAATTTTCATTTGCTAGCTCAGTATTACCTTCAAGTAAGGGTTTTGACATAATCCCTCCAAGGCACCCAGAAAGCATTATTAAACCTTCGTGGTGTTTTTGCAAAAATTCGTAATCTATACGAGGTTTGTAATAAAAGCCATCAATGTGGCCTTTAGAGACGATTTTTAGTAAGTTTTTGTAGCCTTTCAAATTTTTTGCTAAAAGTACAGCATGATAATATTTGTTATCTATACCATATTCTTTCTCCTGCAAACTTCTAGGCGCTATATATATTTCACTCCCAATAATTGGTTTTAGACCTTCGTTTTTTAAGGCATTGTAAAACTTAAATGCACCATATAAATTACCATGATCTGTAATTGCACAGGCTTGCATATTATTTTCTTTAAGAAAATCAACGAGAGTATTTAAGCGAATTGCACCATCAAGGAGAGAATATTCCGTATGTATATGCAAATGAACAAAAGACATAAGACTACTATATGAAAATATGATTAATTGATTTTAGATTTTTAATTTACTTTTGTAAACATTACTATTTGAATAATTTTAAAATATGGTATATTAAAATGTATGAATATTCTTGATACTTGGAATAAACCTATAACTAAATTTTGGGTAATTTTTGTTTTATTTCTTCTTGCAACTTTGTTATTTAATAACCCAATACAAAACTCTATTGAGGATATATTGCTATCTAGAGCCAAGGTACATAGTCAATCATACAATTTAGCTCTCACTCCCCTACCTGGAGAAAAATCACAAGACAATGTAGATAGATATTCTTTGATTAATGCTTCAGCTGAATACAAGGGGGAAAATATCTCTACTGGCTTTAGAGATCGTGGGATTGTGGCAGGAGATGCTAGAGGTACAGCCCTAAGACAATTTTTAATGGACTATAACTCTCCAATGGCTCCCTATGCAAATGTTTTTGTGCAAGAAGCAGATAAGTATGGACTAGATTGGAGATTAGCAGCTGCCATATCTGGAGTTGAATCAGCTTTTGGTGTTATTCCTGTAAGAGCAAATAATGCATGGGGTTGGAGAGGAGGACCAAATGGAGATTTTAATGCTTTTGATTCTTGGGAGCACGGGATTGAAGTTGTTACAAGAAGGCTCGCACTTGGTTATGGAATTCATATGACACCATTTGAGATTGAGCCAATATATTGCCCTCCATGTGCTCGGAACCCAGCTCATTTATGGGCAAATGGTGTGGTAAAATTTATGAATCAGATAGATATGTATCTGTACGGATTTTAATTTTTTAAAAGACAAATATGCTTAAATTATTGGCCAAAATTGCTTACACAGTTGTTGTCTTAGCACAGCTTTTGGTGTCTTTAAGATTTGTTTTAAAATTTGTTGACGCAGACCCCCAAAATGCTTTTGCCCATTGGATATTTGAAAACAGCACCCCTATAGTAGAACCCTTTAAGGGCTTGGTACCAGAGTTTTACAGAATAGGTGGTTTTGATATTGAACTAACCTCTTTATTAGCTATCATTTGCCTTGGTTTAATAACCTATGCGCTTAAACAAATGGTAAAAACATTCTAAAATTGGGACTTTTTGTGGTATAATTACCGTATGAGGAAAATAGACTTAAAAAAAACTTCTGGTTTAGGTTTGAGTTATGAAAAAGATTGTTTCAACTTTGAAAAAGTGACATATACTAAAAACAAGGTTATGACGATAGAGGAAATGAGAGAACAGATTTTGAATAGTGAATTGCGAAGTCCTGAAATCTTTTATACAAAATACGCAAACTTGGATTCTGAGGGAGTTTTTAAGCACAAAAAGATTAAAATTAACCTACTCTGCATCCCATCTAATGTTGCTGGCATAGAGTATGTCAAAACGAAAGCTACAGAATGTTCAACACATAATAAAATAGTAGAAATTATTTCCGGTGGTGGATTGATTTTAATACAAGATACTTCATTCTCAAAAGAAGAAAATACCGTTATTCTAGTAAAGGTCAAAGCTACAGAAAAAATTATAATCCCAGCAAAACACTCCTACTGTCTTGTTAATAACAGGGCTACACCCTTAATAGCGTTGGAGTTTTTGGCTTCTAAAGCGAAAAATAAGTTAACACTTGATGAAATGAGAGGTATGGCATATTATGTAATAAGGAAGAATGCAAAACAAGAAATAGTACGCAATCCCTTGTATAAAATAGTTAATACTAAGAAAAAAGTTGATTGGAACAAGTTTTATAAAAAATGTAATATTACACCAAAAACACCCTTTAGTAGGCAGATTCTTCGTAAATATGAAAAATTTAACTGGCTTCTTTCTCCTGCTAAAGATTCTGATTGCGTGCTTTCTTTTTAGCTTTTCAATAAATAACAACGTCTTTGCTCAAGAAGAAATTTCTGAACAAGCAGAAATCTATTACACGATAGATGAAAATGGAGATATTTCCTTTAAATATCTATTTTATCTTTCAGTTGAACCTGGTTTTACAACAGCAGTTTCAAAATATACCCTCTCTTTTCCTTTTGAAGATTTAGACTTTGAAGTAATTAAGTCTAATGGAGAAAATTTACGCGCTCATAGAGAGACAGGAGATGGTATGATGCAATTAATTCTAGACTTAGATGACAAACTTCTAAACCCTAATAACCCCATTTTCATAGAACTAGAGGGGAAAATGAAAACATCACCGATAAGGGAGGTTGGTGGTTCCATGATATTAACATTGCCTGGTAGTGTAAGTAATGTTGATATTAAAAAAGTTGAGATTCAATATCCAAAATCATTTGGCGAAGCTAGGAATTTTTACAATAAATGGGTAGTACAACATAATGATGAAACTATAACTTTAAAAACTTTTGACGCTGGTAAAACAATTAATTTGCTTTGGGGAGATAAAATTGTTTACAACTTTGAAATTAACAAAAGACTTTTTAATACACCAGATGAGCCTAAAAAAAAATTTGACCTGAATATACCTAAAACACATAATAATCAAAAAGTCCTGTTTTCTGAAATAGATCCCACTCCTCAATTTGCCTATCAGGATGGAGAAGGTAATATCTTTTTTTCATATGAACTCAAACCAGACACTGAGGTTAATGTCGTTGTCAGAGGACAAATAGTGATTAATTTTGTTGAAGAAAGTGATGTAAATGATTTTGAAATATTTAAAAAACCTATACTTACTGAAACAAAAGGCTATTGGCTTTTAGACAGTGACTATGAATGGAATAGGATCAGGCTCTTTCTTTCTAGAGAGGGCATAAATGAAAGCAGTATTAAAGAAATGGATTCTGAAACAAAACAGCTGTTTTACAAGAAAGCATATAATTATGTTGTAAATCGTCTAGAACTAGCAAATTTTAAACCAACTTCCATGGAGAGCTATGTCAGACAAGGAGCTACGCATGCTGCTGAAAATAGAAGGGATGCTTCTCCAGAAGACTACGTTGATTTTCTAAGTGCAATATATCGTGAATACGAAGTCCCTACTAGAATGGTAGAAGGGTATGTTAAGATGCTTAACAAAGAGTTCTACCATACTTGGCTTGAATTTTGGTGTGAAAATGAAGGTTGGAAAAGTATAGATCCAAGCCTAGAGAACTATTCCAGAGCTGATTATTTTGACACAAAATTAATAAATCATGTTGCAATCCTTTCAAGAAGTTACAACTACATAAGACCAAGAATTATTTTCTTTGATGAAGATGAATTTAAGGTTGATTTAGCAACAGGGCTGGATACTGAAATACTTGATGTAAGTAATACCGTTCGTACCAACCCTCTTAAAAAAGCACAAGAGGATATTTTTGGTATATTAACAATAAAAAATATGGGGAATACAATAATTTCAATGCGAGATTTTACAAATCAAGAATATATTTCTTTTAGCAGCCATAATGCTCTTCAACTCATAGTACCTGGACAAAGTCTAGACTTACCTTTTACATCTCAAATAAGTGCCTTAAACAAAGGAGAAGACATTTATATTCAATACACTTCCATAAATGACGAGACTATACTAAGACCTCTTGATTTAGAGATAAGGGAACAACAATTTTGGTGGTGGAATGCTCTAGTTACATCTTTAAAATACATGATTATATTTATCATTGTTTACATCACCTATATAACTTTATCCAAATTCTTTAAATGGATGGAGAAATACTACCAATAATCTTAATACTACTTTTCTTGCTAGTTCTTGGTTTAGTAGTATATTTGAATAATATCCCTAGAATTAATGAAAAGGTAAGAAAGAAAGTTTGGGAAGAAGTGTTGCAAATAAAAAAAATGGCTGAGAAAAACAATCCTTTAACATATCGCGACATTATAATACGCCTTGATTCACTTTTGAATAAATCTTTAAGGATGTACTACAAAAATTCTGAAAATTGTGGTACAAATCTTAAACAAGCAAAAAATCTTTTTAACAAAGAAGAGTATAATAGAATTTGGGAAGTTCATAAACTTAGAAATAAGGTTGTACACGAAGATAAGGAAATTAGCTCTTTGGAATTAAAAAATGCGTATAATATAATCAGCTTAGCTATTAAAAAAATTTTATATGAAAAATAAAATCTTGGTAAGTATTTTCATTTTATCTTTACTCTTTCTTTTACCAACACCATTATTTTCTCTTGAACAAAGGACACAAACAGAACAATATTTTATGGTTGAATATAGTATAGGAGAGCAATCTGTTTGGAACAATTCAATACCCTTAAATGTTTACATCACACCTAAATCTAATTTCAGCAAAGTTGAAATCACATTTAACCATGGAGCTATAACGGAAGTTCGGTATACAGGTCCTCAATTCTTCCCTGTCAATGCAGGTGAAACCTATCAAGTACAAGCTAGAGTCTATCCAAAAGAACAAGGTATACATCATATAACTATTAATTCAATAGCTTGGGAATATGATACAAACTACACATCAAGTACATCAGCTAACATACAAATAGACGAAAATCTTCAGATTGTGCCACAAACACAAACATACAAGACACTAAACACGCTTAAATATGTTTTAATTGTTTTCATTGTAATAGCTATTATTGCTATTACCTATTTCTCGGTTATAAAAAATCTAGGGAAAATAAAGAAATGGCTTGAACCAGAATATTAAGTCTTACCCTCTGGAGTTACTGGAGGTAATTTACACCCTTTCTCGAGTTCTTTTAACAATACTGTACGTACCTCTTCTAATTCTTTAGAAAAATCTTTCAATTCAAAAGTCAGCTTATCTATTTTACTAATTAAAGATGCTTCTTTGGTATCCTCTTGTAAAAAGTAACCAATAGGTTTGTCCAATTCTTTAGCTATTTTCAAAAGTGTATCCAAGGGTGGATATGTTCTACCACTTTCATATGCGCTAATCGCTTTGTCAGATAAACCTAGTGTCATGCCTAATTTACGCTGCGATATATTTTTGTTTTCTCTAGCAGTTTTTAATCTCTCTGGAAACAAATCTAACATCTTTTCTAAAATATAAATTAATTATTTTCAAATTGACAACGTATTTTCTTCTTAAGGTCTTCAATATGTAAATTCTTTTCTTTCAAAAGTGTTTCCATCTGCCTAAAACTCTCTTCTTTATCTGATATTTCTCTTTCTAAGGAGTTAATTTTTGATTTTGCATCCTGGAGTAAGTTTTTAGTTTTTTTGTACTCCCTCCCATCTTCAATTAACTTTTTATGCTCCTGCCCTTCTAGTAATTCCTCTCTAATAGCATTTTCATCCATTGAAGAATATTTGTAGTAATTCAAATCCCTTGTATCGGGTTCTCTACACAAAATATCGTTAAAAGCTTTCTCTATCATTTTAACTCTTTCACTTGGAGAAAGTTTGGAGGAAGAACCCGAATCCTCATCAAGACCCTTCATCCAATGTGCTGGTATAACACTGTCTAAGTTTTTTCGTTTTTTAGAATCATCCACAAGAGAGATTTTACCAATTAGAAGAAATTAAATCTAGACCTCTATTTCTAATAGAGCCCTCCACAGAAATATGTTAGAGTTTCTACATATTCTCCAACTTCAGTTGCAGAACCTGCTTTAGCTCCAAGAGTAACATCTAGATTTGAAAAGGCCTCTGTTTCTTCATAAAAAATTAAACGAGAATTTGTAGATCCCGAATTTATAGCTCCAAAAACACCAAAATCGTTATCAAAATCATCAATAACTGTACCTGAAGAAGAGGTCACATTAAGTCCAAATCCATAATTCTGGGATAAATCAATCGTACTACTCCCTGTAGAAGGTATTAAGCTTGTAGGTAGAGTTGACTTCCACAAACCTGCCTCCACTCCATCTCCCTGTCCATATACTGCCCAATAATAGCCATCAACTAGGCTAGATTCTGTTGAAAGAGTATGCCCTTGAGTTATATAACTGCCGTCTCTGGGCAAAATTCCAAAGGAGATATTGGTTTCAGAAATATTACAAGTAATCGTTCCAGAGTCAGAAACGAAAGCTACAAGACTTACTCCATCACTATCAATTAAATTAATGTAGATTTGTGAAATTGCAATATTTTCTCCATCTTCTAGTTCAACAAGAATTCTTTTATCCCCTGAAGAAGAACTTGTTGTAAAATTAGTATTTTCTTCAAAAAAAAGTCCATATGATACATTAGAATCTAGTGCTCCAATGTTCTCAACAACAATTCTATCGTAAACCTCCTCTTCTACATCCCCTGGTATGCAAGTAGCCTCTAAAGAGCTTGTCGTGGGCAATTCTTCTTCTATTATCCAAGAACCTATATCAACTGATGAAGAATCAACCCCCGTAACATCCATTGAAGATTCTTCCGAGCACCACTGTCCAATATCTGAGAGAAAAGTTAATGTTAATTCACCCCCTGGCATAAAATCAGAATCCACGGAAAACATAAGGGTCATATCTGTTTGGACATCAGTTTGCATTCTACCGAGCAAAAGATAGGCTCTTTCCAAATTGGAAGCCTGTATATTAAAAAGCAATGTAAGGCATAAAAAAATGGATAAAAGAAAGAAACCAAAAAGTTTAAACATACGCATAACAACATTATTTATTTACATCATGGTATTAAACGAACGAATGTTTGTCAATATGAATAAAAAGCGAGAGACGGGATTCGAACCCGCAACCTTCTCCTTGGAAGGGAGACATTCTAGCCAATTGAACTACTCTCGCAAGAATTATTTGTCTTTTTTTTCTTTAGTTTCTTCTTTTTCTTTCTTAGTTTCTTCATTTTTTACTTCTTCTACTTTTTCTTCTCCTTCTGCTTCTTCTGTACCTTCAATCCAGATTTCTCTTTCACTTCCTGCTTTAACTTTCATAGCCTTTTTCCCAACTCTTTCTCGCATATAATAGAGTTTTGCTCTTCTAGTATTTCCTTTTTTAACAACCTTTATCTTTTCCAATTCTGGAGAATGTAAAGGCACAATTTTTTCAACACCAACTCCATAGGAGATTTTCCTAACAACAATATTTTTACTCAAACCGACACCCCTAATTGAAATAACAATTCCCTTAAAAACCTGAGACCTTTCTTTGTTACCCTCCTTTATTTTCAAATGTAATTCCACAGTATCTCCCACATTAACATTAGGTAGATTCTTGTAGTACTTACCTTCAACTTTTTTCAATACTTTGCTATCCATATGTAAATCTTGTAAATTTAGCTATAATCTTTTGGAATGGGTGATTATAGAATAATTTTGGAAAATATGCCACAATAAGGGAGAATAATTTTTAAGTTTTTTAAGTGAAGTACAAAAAAAAAGTTCTGTTAGTAATTTTAGATGGTATGGGAGTAGCACCGAAGTCGCGGGG
>PWIP01000038.1 GCA_003560355.1 Candidatus Dojkabacteria bacterium
TATTATAACATTAAAAGCGGTACACTAACTAATGAAACAATAGCCATAAGTTTGATGAGAATGTTTAGTGCTGGTCCAGAAGTATCTTTGAATGGGTCTCCTACTGTATCACCTACCACAGCAGCTTTGTGAGCATCTGACCCCTTGCCTCCAAAATTACCTTCTTCTATATGCTTTTTTGCATTATCCCAAGCACCACCAGTATTAGACATCATAAGGGCTAGAAGAACTCCAACAACGGTAGAACCAGCTAAAAATCCTCCCAAAGCTTCTGGTCCAAGAGTAAAACCAATAATTACCGGAGTTGATACAGCAACAAGTCCTGGTACTATCATTTTCTTAAGAGCAGATGTTGTAGAAATTGCTATTACTTTTTCAGAATCTGCTTTTGCTTTACCTTCCATTAAACCTTTAATTGTTTTAAATTGATGACGAACTTCTTGAACAATATCAAAAGCTGCTTTTCCAACAGCTGTCATTGTAGCAGCAGCAAAGTAAAAAGGTAGAACACCACCAAGAAAAAGACCTATTGTAACAGTTGGATTAGTAATATTAATCGTATCAAGTCCTACTGTCTGTGTATATGCAGAAAAAAGTGCTAAGGCTGTAAGAGCTGCTGAACCAATTGCAAAACCCTTCCCTATAGCTGCAGTTGTATTCCCAATTGAGTCTAATTTGTCTGTAATTTTTCGTACCTTTGGACCAAGTCCACTCATTTCAACAATTCCCCCAGCATTATCTGCTATTGGTCCATAGGCATCAACAGACATAGTAACACCAATTGTAGAAAGCATACCTACAGCTGCAATACCAATTCCATAGAGACCAGTGAAGTGATAGGCGATACCTGTGATAAGGGTAATAACTAAAATAGGCAAAATAGTACTATACATACCTGTAGCAAGACCTGTGATAATATTTGTTGCTGAACCTGTTTCTGATGACTGTGCAATAGCTTTAATTGGCTTGCCAGAAGTATAGTATTCTGTAATCAACCCTATTAACACACCTCCCAATACACCAGCAACAACAGCCCAGAAAATTTCCATAGGCAATTCTAAAAATCCAAGCAAAAAATATGCTGAAGCTAGTAATAATACAGCGCTAATATATGTAGAATATCTTAAAGCTACTTGTGGATTTAATTTTTCTAATATTTTTATAGATAAAATTCCCAAAATTGATGCTACAAGACCAAAACTAACCAAAAGTAATGGATAGGACATATAGGCTAGCTCAGATGCAGCCATAGTGGCTCCAATAGCGACTGTAGCAATTACAGACCCAACATATGATTCAAAAAGATCTGCGCCCATTCCTGCAGTATCACCGACATTGTCACCTACATTATCCGCTATAACAGCAGGATTCCTAGGATCATCCTCTGGAATTCCAGCCTCTACTTTACCAACAAGGTCTGCACCTACATCAGCAGATTTTGTATAAATTCCTCCACCAACACGAGCAAAAAGAGCAACAGAAGAAGCTCCCATTGCAAATCCTGTTAAAATGCTTACATCAACTTCTTTAAAAAAGTAAAAGAAAGTTCCAAGACCTACAAGACCAAGAGAAGCTACAGAAAGACCCATTACTGCTCCTCCCCAAAATGATACACTCAAAGCTTTTGCTGAACCCGACTTTTTTGCAGCTTGAGCTGTACGCACATTAGCACGAGTTGCAGCATTCATTCCAAAAAAACCTGCCAACATAGAACATATTGCACCAGCTAAAAAAGCTATTGCCGTATACAATCCTAATTGCCAATACAAAAGTCCAAAAACAATTACAACAAAAACAGCAAGGATGGAATATTCTTTCTGTAGAAAAACCATTGCACCCCTATGAATAGTTTCTGATATTTCTGTCATCAACTTATTTCCTGTAGGTTGCTTTTTAACAAACATATACAAGAACCAAGCAACAGCAAGTCCAAAGAGTCCTAGATAAGGAGAATATATTGTTAAATCCATAGGTTTAGTACAATAAAATTAATTATATGGTTTATTTAATTTGGGATTATAGCAAATTTAATTAACGAAAAAAATGTTATTTAAAAAAGTCACTAAAACTTCTTGCAAATACTAGGCTATATGTGCTACTGTGTTAATGTATGGAAGTTCATAGAAGGGAAGATAACAAGAAAAAAAGCATACTGTTTTTTATGGGTCTAATCCTCTATGTTGTTTTTGCCATTTTTGTATTTGACTTTAATCAAGAAACTCACGAAAGTTCAAATGCTCATGGGCTAAAGCAAAAAGAAGTTCTAGGTTCTTGTTCTAGCGAACATGTTTTGAATTGGCAAGAGGTTTCAGATATTGATATTGAAGATTTTACTGATATAGAGAGTGAAGTAATGGGCAGAGGAGCAAAAAGGGGAGAGTGTGGCCCTGTTTATGAAATCCCTCAGCAGTTTTTTTGTGGAGGGGGAGGGTCATATGGCGTTCACGAATGGGAAATTTATAATCCTGCTGTTATGTTTCTTGGTGCTGAAGAACCTTATGACAATTTAGTTTTAACAAGTAATCCAGATCGTTTAATTGCCTGGAGAAATGCTGCAGAACTCATCATGGATGAAGAAGATTATTATATAAATATGCCTCCTCCACGCGAACTATTAGATTCTACACCATTAGCAAATGCACTCAAAGAAGAACCTTTTGAAATGCACTTTACCGCTGGTGGGCGATGGCAGGAAGTTGATTTTGACTCAGTTCCAGATGCACCAAGACATCAATCTATATGTCCCGGAGTTGTTAATCAA
>PWIP01000023.1 GCA_003560355.1 Candidatus Dojkabacteria bacterium
GGAAGTGCTCTTGCGACTATTACGGACATAGAATAATCAAGATAATTGGCTTTCATCTCGTCTACAATTGACCTTGGTATTACAGAACCAGGCTCATACGAAGGAGTATAAAATTCTAATCCTTCTTTTTCTTTATTTTCGACTTTTTCTCCGTTCATTATCCTTGAAATAGTTTTAATTTATCTATTTGAACAAAAATTCTTCCAACAAGAAATGCTATTATGAAAGTTGTATATGCTGTACCTATCATTAATATGAAAATGCCTATGCAAGGCATTTGTCCTAAAGCAGAGATTATCATTGTAAGTACTATACTAACTGCATAAACAACAAGAAATTCTTTCCACATGTTTTTAATTATCAACCAAATGTTTTTAGAGCAGTAACTTTTTGCTATGGAATTTGTATTAAGATATAGGTAGAGCATGGAAGGAATAATCATGGTTGAGATGAAAATTAAAACCAATATTGAGAAAAAAGCTTTAAAAGATCCTAATACGATTAGTAGTATAGCTAAAGTGGATGCGGTTTCTTCAAAAAGAAATACTCCATACAGAATTATTGCGATTGATATCGCTAGCAAAATTAATCCCAAAAATATTGGACCTATTGAGATAATGAATTTATCTAATCCGAGTTTTAGTTTGATATTAATATCTTTGTGTTTTGGCTTTTCTGCTTCTTTCTTTTGCTTTACGTTATTAATCATTTCGAGTATATAGCCTTGTAAATAGAGGTTTACTATGAAAAATAGTGCAAAAAGGAGGATTGTAAATATTGCTAATAGAAAGGGAGTTACTGCTAAGGCAAGGATTATTATGGGGATAGTTATTATGATTACTATTGGACCAGCTATAATGCCTATTATTACATATACACCGAAGGTGCTAAACCAATCTTTCTCCTTAAAAGGAAATTTTAAAATATCTTCTAATTGAGTTTTTATTATCTCCATAGTTTTAAACGTCTAAATTAGCACTTTTTGCATTACTTTTAATAAATCTCCTTCTTGGAGGGACTTCTTCACCCATAAGCATCTCAAAAGTTTCTTCTGCCATTTCTGCATCCTCTATGGTTACTTGTTTGAGTGCTCTTGTTTCAGGGTTCATAGTTGTTTCCCAAAGTTGTTCAGGATTCATTTCTCCTAATCCTTTAAATCTGTTTATAACGGGTTTTTTACCACTAGCTTCAACTTTTTTAACGAAATCATCCTTTTCATCATCATTAAGAAAGTAGAATTTTTCTTTTCCTACTTCTACTTTAAAAAGTGGAGGTTGAGCAACGTATATATAGCCTTGCTCTATTAAAGGTCTTAAATATCTAAATATTAATGTAAGAACCAGTGTAGTGATATGAAGACCATCAACATCGGCGTCATTCATAAGTATTATTTTGTGATATCTGAGTTTTTTAGGATCCATATTCTCCCCTACCCCACAACCTAAAGCTATTATGAAGTCTTTAAGTTCTGGGTTGTTTAAAACCCTGTCAATCCTGTATTTTTGACTATTTATTGGTTTACCACCCAAAGGTAATACTGCTTGGGTATGTCTATCTCTTGCCTGTTTTGCAGAACCGCCAGCAGAATCACCTTCAACAAGATATAGTTCACATTCTGCAGGATTTTTACTTGCACAGTCAGCTAACTTGCCAGGCAAACCTCCGCCTTCAAGAGCTCCTTTCCTTATAACTGCGTCTCTAGCGGCTTTTGCTGCAGCTCTAGCTTTGTAAGCTAAAACAGCTTTTGAAACAATGTTTTTACCTTCTTTAGGGTTTTCATGGAAGTAGCTTTCAAGTCCTTCTCTTACAATTTTTTGTACAACACTTTGTACTTCAGGATTATTGAGTTTTATTTTTGTTTGACCTTCAAATTGTGGGTCAGGTACTTTTACAGAAACTATGGCTGTAAGTCCCTCTCTTACATCATCTCCGCCTAATTTGTCTTTTACCCCTTTTGCTATGTCGTTTGTTTGTGCATAGTTGTTTATAGCTTTTGTTAGGGCGACCTTAAAACCTGTAAGATGTGTTCCACCTTCGGGATTAAGTATATTGTTTGTATAACAACGAACTTTTTCATCCAAGGAAGAGCTATATTGAATAGCACATTCTACAATAATGTCATTTTCGTGACCTTGAATATAGCATACATTTGAAATAGTTTTTTCGTTAATATTGAAAAATTTTACAAAAGATTTTATCCCATCTTCAAAATACAGTTGATATATTATCGGTTCTTCTGTTCTTTCATCTGTGAGTGTAAATTTAAGCCCTGCTGTTAAATATGCATGCTGCCTACATTTAGCTAGTATTGTTTTAAAATCAAAGTCAATTTCGCTAAAAATCTCTGGGTCTGGTTTAAAGTGGTGTATGGTACCTGTTTTGTCTGTCTTACCAATTTCTTCAACCTTTGAAACAACCTTCCCTCTTTTGTATTTTTGTGTATATATTTTATTATCTCTGAAGACAGTTGTTTGCATAAATTCCGATAATGCATTTGTGCATTTAATACCTACGCCATGTAATCCACCAGAAACTTTGTAAGCCCCAGATTCAAATTTACCACCAGCGTGTAAATTAGTCATAACTGTTTCTAGTGTAGATTTTTTTGTTGTGGGGTGAGTATCTATGGGGATACCTCTACCATTGTCCTCTATGGTAATACTTCCATCCTTTTTAAGATTTATCCATATATCATCACAAAATCCAGCAATAGCTTCATCAACCGAATTATCTAAAACTTCAGTTACAATGTGATGCAAA
>PWIP01000035.1 GCA_003560355.1 Candidatus Dojkabacteria bacterium
CCTTCTTTATCCTTTACAGGACATTGTAATTTAAAACCATCTCCTTGTTGATTAGAGGTCTCACAAGCATTTTGGAGATATGTGTAGAGATCAAAATTCGGTATAGTGCTAAACACATTCTCCATGTCCTTAAGTACTTCAGTAGGAGCTTCATAGGACTCCACACAATGCATACAAATCCTACGAGGGAGTCTTTGAGCGACTACATTCTTCAAAGTGGAAGCCACAAGATATGGCTCTATACCCATTTCTGTAAGCCTTGGTACAGCAGCTGCAGCAGTATTTGTATGTAAAGTAGCTAAAACCAAATGACCAGTCAAGGAAGCTTCAACAGCCAACTTAGCCGTTTCATGATCACGAATTTCTCCAACCATAACAATATCTGGATCCTGCCTAAGTATTGACCTAAGACCATGTGCAAAAGTCAAACCAATATCAGCATGAACCTGCACCTGAGTAACTCCAGGGATTCTAATCTCAACAGGATCTTCCAGCGTTATGATATTAACTGTGGGTTTGTTTAACCTAGAAAGAGCTCCAGCTAAAGTCCTTGTTTTACCGCTTCCAGTAGGACCAGTAAGTAAAATAATACCGTGAGTAATATTAAGAGACTTCACAAAAGACTCAAAAGCTCTACCACGCAATCCAGATGTTTCCAAAGGAGGAACTCCTTCTGAAACATCTAAAAGTCTCAAAACAATCTTTTCACCATGTATTGAAGGCATAGAAGCGACACGAACATCTATCCTTACCTTATCAAATTTTAGCTGTATCCTTCCATCTTGAGGTAGTCTTCTTTCATCAATTTTTAATTTAGAAAGAATTTTAACCCTAGCTAAAATATTGTTACTCGTATTTTTAGGTAATGAAAGTTTTTCCAACATAACACCATCTATTCTAAAACGCACTCGCATACGCTCCTCTAAAGGCTCTATGTGAATGTCAGATGCTTTTATTTCAATTGCATAACGTAGTATTGAATTAACTATTCTAGCAACAGGAGCATTTATCAAAGTTGAACTGTCAAGAGAATCAGCCTGTTCACCATCCAAATTTGTAACCCCTGTTTCATCCACATCCTGCAATGCCTCAGATACTTCCGTTGATATAGTTTCACCAAGAAATCTTTCCGCTACAAGGTCTAAAGATTCCTGCGTAGTTATATAAACGCTAAATTGAACATGCTCCTTAAATTGAGTTTGCAAAGCCTGAATAGCTTGCACATCAAAAGGGTTAACCATAGCTATTTTAACCTGGGAATTTGTTTTTTCAAAGGGGATTAATCTTAAGTTTTTCAAAAGCTTAACATCCAAACCAGACAAAAGTTCATCCGGAACAACAACATTATTTAAATCTACAAAAGGGATGTTAAACATTTCAGATTGCGCTCTAACAATCTGTTCTCCAGTAGCAACACCCATCTCTGTAAGCAGCTCCTTCTCCGTTTTATTGGTTTTAGATTGCTCAACCTTAACTTTGTTTGCAGTTTGTAAGTCAATAAGACCTTTTTCAAGTAAATGACCAACAATACTTTTTACTTTCACAAATCGGGCAGCTTAATAATTAATCCTCCCTTCACTCTATAAAAATTCACTTAAACAGTCAAGCAAAACTTTATGTTAAAATACATCCCATGGCATATATAATTATTCACCCAAATCAAGATACATTAGAAAAAAGCCTTGTAAAAGTAATAAATAAACACCTTGAGAAAGGTTTAAAATCCCTGGAACAAGTTTCATGCGATCCAGACTTTTGCATAATAAAAAAAGAAGAAAAGGGTAATATTAAAATAGAACAAGTTAAAAAGTTACAAAGTAAACTCCTTTTTTCACCATTTAACAGAACAAATCAATTTGGAATTATACAAGAAGCCCATTTAATGACACCTCAAGCTCAAAATGCACTCCTAAAAACTCTTGAAGAATGCCATGAAAAAACCATACTCATCTTAACCGTAAATAGTGAAAGTTCTGTACTAGAAACAATCCTTTCAAGATGTACAAGAGTTTACCCAGAACAAGAATACTCAAAGGATGAAATCAAAAATATCTCATACATAGAAACCTTTTTAGCAAATCCTCTTTACAAACAAATAAATGCTATTGAAGAAATAGTAAAGGAAAAAAGAGTGGAAGATTTTTTGGATGACCTAATAGAGTTTTTTAGGATAAAATATGTAGAAAAAACTACTAAAGGAGAGGATAATGTAAAAGAGAGTGAAATTTTAAAATCACTTAATCAAGCAAAGTACAGAATATCAAAAAATGTAAATCCTAAAATAGCACTTGAGTACATATGTTTTCAAATTAATCGCAACTAGGGCATAAGCAGAACTCAGAAACCATCTCCTCCCAAAGCGAAATTTCAGTAATAATTTCTTGAGTATTACAAGGGGGACAATTGCAAAAATTTTCCACAATTAACTCCTTTTGAAAGACTATGAGCACTCCAAAACCAACCAACAAAACAACAAAAAAACATTTAACCAAAAACCAAAATTTATTTACTCTTATGGCACGCATAGGTATAATATAATATAATATGGAATAAATTACAAAGCAAATTTTGTAATTGAAGTTACCAAGGATAATATGATATAAAGGATAGGCGAATTTTAATTCGTAATCCCAAATTCCTTTTGAATTCTTAATTAAGTAAGACACCTAAAACTACCTATGAAAAACAAACACGATAACTATGATTCGTCTCAAATCCAGGTTCTTGAAGGTCTCCAAGCTATTAG
>PWIP01000087.1 GCA_003560355.1 Candidatus Dojkabacteria bacterium
ACATATAGGCTATATTTCTCACCGCAGACCAAATCATATCAATCCCCGTACCAAATTATGACCATGAGGGAGGTGTTTATGCTCGAACGACAGGTTATGATTTATTATTGGGTACGGGGATTGATATGATTTGGTCTGCGGTGAGAAATATAGCCTATATGTTCTTTGTTTTGGTCTTTGTTGTTGGAGGTTTTATGATTATGTTCAGACATAAATTAGGTGGGCAAACTATTGTTTTGGTCTACAACACTCTTCCGAATGTTGTTTTAGGTTTAATTTTGGTCACATTTAGCTTTGCAATTGCTGGGTTTATTTTAGGTGTAGGTGGGGTATTGATAAATTTCATAGCAGGGTTATTGGGTTCACAAATTGATACAACAACTCCTTTTAGTGTTGCTTACGGATATATGTATGGAGGTGGTGGATTTAACATAGTGGAAACCTTTATGGGCAATATTATGGGCGTTTTTGCGACTTTAGATTTACAAGGAAATCTTTTTGTTGCCCTTGTAATTATGCTGATTTTGGTTCTTGTGGTTCTTTTTGCCTCTATTAGGATATTTTTCGCACTTATGAAGGCTTACATTGGTATTTTAATTGACACAATGGCATCTCCAATAGTTTTTGCTATTGCAACGATTCCAGGGAAACAAGCTGTGATGTTTGATTGGTTCTATCGTGTTGGTAAAAATGTTTTAATTTTTGTTTTCATATTTTTCCTTGTTAATATCCCAATCTTCCTTATAGGTCAAGTAGATATGTTTGGAGGCGATTTGGGTAGGGAGCTTGGTCCTGGCAGTATAGATCCAACAGGGGGCATGATATTTGCAGGTATGGCGATATATATTCTTTTTCTAGCAGGCAATGTTCCAAGAATGTTGGAAGAGTATTTACCACATGTTGGAGGTAGGACAGCAGCATCTGTGACCGAGGGTATAAAGAAGGGGAAGACGAATAGCAAGCCTTCGCTAGGTAGCCTGTTTAGAGGTTAAATGCTTTATTGATTAGTTGTTATGTCTGAGGAGAAAAAAAAAGACAAGAGTTTCCTTGATATAATTTTTGAATTCATTTTTAAAGGTGCACGAGAAGATGTCAAGGTTGTAGAATCCCAAGAAGTACGAGAGAGGGCTGATGATGGTATGGCTAAGAGTTTCCTTGATATAATTTTTGAATTCATTTTTAAAGGTGCACGGGGAGATACCAAGGTTGTAGAATCCCAAAAAGTACGAAAGGGAGCTGATGATAGTATGGCTAAGGGATTAAGTGAGGTCGCTAAGCGCCCTGGTGTTCATGCTAATGGAGAGGCTTTAAATGCAGTCTCTAAGGCTCTAAATACTCCGGCTAATTCAAAAGAGTCTGTCAAGGCAGAGAAAAATGCTGCAAAACAGCTAAATCTACTTAGAGTGCCTGGGACGGCAATAGACCAGGGTGTTGGTGCAGTTGTTGCTAAGGCGACAGGAGCTAGCTCTGAAGAAGCAGTTAAGATAGGGGCTGTTCTTGGCAACGATACAATGTCTCGTGAACAGCGAGATTCTCAGGCACGAAGCAGTATGTCTAAAAGTGTAGCTTATGCTTTGGCTGAGTCAAAAAAATTAAAATATGATGAAGCTAATAAACTTGCACAAACTTTTGCTTCGGTTTTACAATCAAGCGATATTGATTTTTCCAACATTAAAACTACGAGTGAAAAAGTAAAAGTACAAAAAATATTGGGTAAAAAATTAAAAAACTTCGGTTTTGAAGATCAATATCAGGTTGATGAGCTATTAGAAGACTATATTTCAAAAGCAGAACTAGCTAGTAAGGGAAAAACTTCAAAGGGGAATTGGACTTTAGGTCCTGTTGATAAAGGGGTTCCTGAAGTTGCTGAAAGTTCTCCAATTAAAAGGATTTTGGGTAGAAAGTCAGTAGATAAATCGGGAAGTGCTTCAAGCATGCTGATAGATTTAAAGATTAAGGAATTGGAAAGTAATGACAAATTTTTGAGCAGTGTAGGAATAGAAGAGAATGATTTAAGAAGAAAAAGACTGAAAGATGAAGTAAGACTGTTGAAGATTTGGCAAATGTCAGACAAGCCCGAGATGCAGATGAGTAGAAATTGGGGAAGTATGCGTCAAAGTATGAGCGTATTAAATGCTGTTAGTTCAGAAAGGAATATATTTGGTGGTATTTTAAATACAGAAACTTTTGATCCTAAAAAAAACACTTTAGCTCCATCAGAGAGAAAAAATTTGGTTGTTAATGGTATGAAGTTTGATAATATGCTTGTTCCAAAAGACGAGAATAATCCAATAGATCGTAAAATTGTTTCGTATTACTACTTAACCCCAGTTTCCATGGCAAAAACTCTTTTTGTTAATGGAGAAGGTTTTGTACATTCAGCATATGCCAAACAAAGAAAGATGCGTGAAATTATAGCGAATTCCGAAAGCCTTTATGAATTTGTTGAGAATTATGAAGGTGATGAATTTTCAAAACTTTTGGGTGATACTAAAATACCGAACAATCAAAAAAAAGTTTTAGAAGCATTAGCTGCAGAAGATAAATATACTCAGCTTTTAGAAATTTTACAGCGTAATAGGTCTAGAATTTTAACAGACCCTAATATGGCAAAGGTTTTTGGACAGTTAGAAAGATTAAATAAAGAGATAAAGACTTCTTCTCTTTTAAATTACTCTTACAAACTTAGA
>PWIP01000057.1 GCA_003560355.1 Candidatus Dojkabacteria bacterium
ACATAACTCCGATTATACAAGTTATGCTAAAAAATTTACAGAGTTTTCAGAAGATTTAAAGTTTCTTTTCACACTAAAAAGCTATTCTTAAAGCAACTAAGTTATCAAAGGAAAATTTTGAGAAAATATTTACTAACAATACTCTTAATACTGACGTGTTGTACAAAAATATATGCATCTGTTGAAGGCAGAATGTTTTTGGAGGTAGATAATGGACATATAGATTTGGGTAAGATTCACCAAAGAGGTATTAAAGAGGGAAATATTAGGGGAGCCTTTTTGTATACCGGAGAGTTTTTAGATATATCAGAAAAGATAAAAGAGAGTGTAAAACATGGGGAAGAGGTTTTAAAAGTAGATATCGATAGTGAATTTTGTATAACGGGTTGTAAAAGTAATAAGTATCCATTTGTAAAATTGCTTTACTCTTTTAATAAATTGCCTGAAATTGAGCTGATTTCTCCATACGACGAAACCTTAATAGATTCTAACGATATTTTTTTTAACTGGGTGGGTAAAGACAGTGATGGTAAATTTTTAGAATACTATATTGAAATATACAAAGGAGAGGAGTTAATAAAAAAGAGTTCTTGGTCAATTCAAAATTTCTATGAAATAAATTTAGAAAGTGGTAATTATTCGTGGAAGGTTTATGCTAGAGATAATAGTTTTTTGAATAATATCGCTGTTTCCGAAAAATATAGTTTTGAAATAAAAGGAGAGCCTTTAAGTAAGCCAAAGATTCTTTCGCCTAATCAAGGATTTTTAACAAATGCAAAAAAAATACAACTATTAGCACAAACAGATGATGGTGTAATAAATGAAATCTTTTTAAATGACGAACTTTTTAAAAGAACATATTCAAGTAATATAAATGTTGAGATAGTTCTTACCAAAGAAGGAATCAATGTCATTAAAGTTGTTTCTTTGCGAAATGGAGAGAGCACTCAAACATCTGTTACGTTTGAAACGAAATGGACTTCTCCTAGTACTCCAGATTTTGAATTTAAGGTTGAAGATGAAAAAGTATCGCTGAAGATTAAAAACAACGATTATGCTCAAGCATACATATATATTAATGACAGTTTTTTAAAGAAAGTGGAAAAAACTTCAGAATGGATTTCTTTGGGTGATGAAATTTACGGAGACAGCGAAATTGGAGTAATGCTTGAGGATGAAGTTGGTAATAGAACTGAGATTTTTTACAAAAAATTTGAACCAGGAGATGAGATTTTAGGAATTGGAAGTTCTGGTATACAAACACCCAACCCTTTAATACCAAACCCTAGCATTTGTATTTACAAATACAACATTACTCATAGACGCTTTGAAAGCAGAAGGTGCAATATCACTCCACCACAAATTCTCAAAATTGAGAATACAACAAGTGATAACAGAAGTTATCGCGTAAGACTAGCTGCAGTTTACAATCCTAATATGATAATTTGGATAAATGAATATAGATGTACTTTACCAGTAATTTGCAGGGAAAGACTTGTTAAAAGAACTAGAATTCATGCCAAACCATATACTGCAGTTAATGCTTACATAAACGAAAACTTTACAAGGATAAGGGAATTTCGCAAAATCAACGAGTATTTTTTCACATCCTTACTAATTGAAAACACCAACCCAACAGGGAGAAGATTAAATCTACGGTATCATATAAATCATGGATTTAGATATGACAACCGATGGGTTGATATTAACCTCAGATCGTCATATTCAAGAACACGAGCAATTCCACCCGCAAGAAGAATTCCAAATAATACTTCACAAAGGATTTACAGATTCCCATTTGCAAGAAATATCGGAGTCACTCAGTGGCATGGATATACAGAATTTCAATCACCACATACTGGTATAGATTTTGGTTCATACAGAGAACCTGTATATGCTATCGGTGATGGAATTATCAGAGAAGCAAAATGGGATAACTACTCTGGAGTTTGTTTAAGTGGAGGATTCTTCGTAAGAATTGAGCATAACAATGGTATGAACAGCGTATATCTTCACTTGGAAAACTTTAGAAAAAGCAATGGGCGAAATTGGAGAGTTGGAGAAAGAATTAGGAGAGGAGAATTGATTGGAAGGTCTGGAAATACTGGAGCTTACAACTGCCAACCTTTGGGTTATCACCTACATTTTGAATTAAGAACCAACCACCTCCAGAGAAATCACGTAAACCCTGTACCTTACATAAATGTAAATTGGGATAACATCCCTACGCTAGACCACAAAAGATATCCTGGTAGATTAACTGGAGACAACCCTCATCCGACATGGTAAACATTAAAAAAACCACAATTTTAAAAATTCTGATATTTACTTCTTTACTAACACTCTTACTACTATCATCACTGATATTTGTTAAAACCAACGATATATCACTTGAAGAAGAAGAAAGTGTGCTTTTCCATGTTCATGGTATAGAGAATCCTGAGCAGATGATTTGGTTTGAGGATAGCTTACTAATTAAAAAGGGCAGATATATTAAGAAAATGGATGTTGAAAAAAGAATTTTAGAATATTTTAAAAATATTAAAGAAAATCAGATTTTAGGTGTTTACAAAAATGAACTTGTATTAATTGAGTACGAAAATCATATCATTACATCTCCTCAAGAAGATGCCACTGATATTGTAATTTTAA
>PWIP01000085.1 GCA_003560355.1 Candidatus Dojkabacteria bacterium
AAATTTTAACGTTTTATTATATCTCAATTGTTTTTTTTATCAAATCCCCCCATCCTCCTGGACTCATAAAAATAATAATTGTGTTTTTATCTGAATTGTTTTTTAAAAATTCTAAAATCTGCTCTTCTTTAGGAAAGTAGTGTTTGTTTTTTTCTTCTTTGTTAATAGCGTTTATTATATCTATACCATGTATTCTAAATTCTTTGGGCTTTGACTTTTTAACGGTTATTTTGGGTATGATAATGTGATTTGTTTCTTTGAAAGTATCAGCATAATATCTCAACAAATCTTCTGAATCTCTTTCCGATGTTCTTAGAGAGTATATTGTTATAATTTTTTCGTTTTTGAATATTGTTCTCATTGCTTCTAATGTAGACTGTGCTTTTATTGGTGAATGCGCAAAATCATCTATTACAATAGCTCCTTTGCTATTTTCTCCTACTACTTCTAATCTTCTCTTAACTCCTTTGTATGTTTTTAGTCCTTTTTGGATTTTTTCTATATTAATTCCAAGGTCGTATGTTAAAGTAATTGCGGCTAAGCAGTTTTCAATATTATGTAAACCTATTAAAGAAGTTTGAAATTCACCTAGAAATTTATCTTTGTTTTTTACTGCAAAGGTCGTTTGTCGTTTTGCAAACCTTATATTTTCAACTGTAAAATCTGCATTATCAAGTCCATAGGTTAAAATTTTACCATTGAAATTCTTTAAAACCTCTTTGTTATTCTCTCCTTTTTTTGATGTGTAAAAACTTCCATCGTTTTTTTCAACCATCTTGCTAAGCTCTTTGTAGGCGTTGATATAGTCTTGCTCTTTTGGGTAGAGATTTACATGATCCCATTGTGCAGCGGTCATAATTGTGTGTTTTGGTTTGTAGTGAAGAAATTTTGGTGACATATCAAATCCAAAAGCAGCTGCAAATTCATCCCCTTCTACAACAGAGTATTTTGAATTTCCCTGTTTAATACCATATTCAAAGTTTAACGGTAGTCCCCCTATTAAAAATGAGGGGTCTAGGTCTGCAACTTCCAAAATCCAAGCAATTAAAGAAGTAATTGTTGTTTTTCCATATGTACCACAAACAACAATGGATTCTTCCTTAAGAATGTGTTTTTTGATTAGGTAAGTAAAACTTTCTATTTGTTTTTTTAGTTTCTTTGCCTTCAAATATTCTGAATTATTTTCATCTTTCATTAATACAGAACCACCAATTATTACTAAATCTGCCTCTTTTATTTTTTCAGGTTTTGAACCTTTGTAAAAATCAATTTTGTGTTTTTTAAGAAGGGATAGTGCTGGATCAAAAAATGCTAAATCTGAACCTCTTACCTCGTAACCATATTTTTTCATTGCTATTGCAATTGGCGCTATAGCTGCTCCAGCTATTCCAATGAAGTGAATTTTGCCTTTTTTAGTTTTCATCTTTTATTTTTTCTTTTAACAAAGCAATATCTGTATTCCATTTTTCTCCATCAAACCACTCCATTTGTTTAAATTGAAGTTTATAGAGTGATTCTTTGGTATATACGGTTCCTAGGTAAAAATATTTTTTATTGTTTTCTTTTGCATATTCTATTGCTTTTAATATCATCCCCATTCCTATGTTGCTTTTTACTAAGTTCGGTTTGTAGAAAGGATATGAGTAATGAAGGATATTTTCTGTTTCCATATTTATACAATAACCGATTATTTCGTCGTCTAGTTTGTATATGAATAGTTTATTAAAAAAATCTCCTGTAAAAAGCCATTTGAGCTTTTGTGTACTTATTATATTTTTACCAAATTTTTCTTTGAAGAAGTCACTAGCTAATTTACTTATATCGTAGTTAAATTGTGGACTTTGTAGTTTTTTGCTTTCTAGCGTCAAATTTTGTGTTTTTTTTAATATCCTTCGGTTTTCACTTGTGAACTCAAAATTTTCTAAATCTATGCGAATATTTCTAGATAAATAGTAGTAGTTTTTTTTAATTCTTGTCGCTAAAAAACCTTTCCCATATATTTCGTTTATGTTATCAGCATCACTAGCTTGTAAATAGACTCGGTAAGGGTATTCGTAATTCTCGTAATCCCCTTTATACTCTTTGAAAATGTATTTCATGTTTTAATGATATCAATTTTTTCTTAAAAGTTTTAGTATTACTTCTTTCTCATTCCAAGGCAATTCTTTTTTCCCATCAATATTCATACTTCTTTCATGGCCTTTTCCTGTAATTATTACGATATCTCCTCTTTTTGCTATTTCAAGAGCCTTTTTGATAGCTTTCTCTCTGTTAGCTATACTGAAGTATTCAATATCCTCTTTTTGAATTTCTTGAATTCCTTCAATTATTTCTTTGTTGATTAGCTTGACATCCTCTCCTCTTGGATCTTCTGCGGTTAATATTATTTTGTCTGCATATTTTGCACTTATTGTTCCCATTTTAGGCCTTTTTGTTTTGTCTCTTTTACCTGCACATCCAAATACTACAATTAAGTTGTTTCCTTTCTTTCTAATTTGATCACCTCTTTTCAAAACATTTTCTAGAGCATTTGGAGTATGTGCAAAATCAACAATAATTTGAAAAGGTTTTTCCTTTATAATTTCCCATCTTCCTTCTAATGTT
>PWIP01000081.1 GCA_003560355.1 Candidatus Dojkabacteria bacterium
AATATCTTGTGCCTTCAGTTTTACGACTGTTTTCGATATATCCTCTGTCTTGAGAAACAAAAGTTTTGAGTTATTCAAACTCTCGTTCTGCATCTTCAGAATCTATATTCATACTTCCTTCTCTAATTTCTAGTTCTGTTGTTGTAGTAGTTCTTGTCCTTGGTTCGGTAAATGGGAGAAATTGTTCATACCCGTCAAAAGAATAACTGTCTGGACTAAGTGCTTGAGGAGCGAACCCGCTACCACCAGTTTTACTATACTCGCTAACACTAAGGTTTTGGACGGGTTGTTGGATGGGTTGAAAGTATATAATTGCGGGATAAAAGAATCCAACTAAGAAAACAAAGCCTAGGGCTATGAAAAAAGAGGCTATTTTATTTGCTTTTATCCACTTCCATATTTTGTTAATTTCCATTTTTGTAAATTCTTTAAATTAATTAGAATTATAGTATATTCAACCACATAGAGTTATTATTGTCAAAGAATTACATAGCTTTTTTAAAGTTAAAAGTGTAAAATCTTGACCTAATGTTAAGTTCTAAAAAGTTAAAAGTAGAATATAAGAAGAATTATTTGTCCTTTTATGAAGCCAAAAGGGGGAGGGAAATTAAGCATAGAAAGCAATTGAGAGAAATTTCTGAAAATGAAGAGAGGCAAGAGGAGGAAAAAAAGCTTTTTGAAGAGATTCTCTATCCGAAATTAAGTTATATAGAAAAAGAAGAATTTCCTTATGAAGTCAAAGAATTTATCCCTGATGATTTTGAACTAAGTGATGAAAGCTGTCGTTTTGAACCGTATCATTGGTATCTTGCTTTAGAAGATTTAGATTCTCCTATACCTCTTCATGGTCGTTTAGCTGTTAATATTGTATTACCTGAAAATATTAATGTTGCCTATGGAAATTGGGGGGACAATAAATTTTTCAAAATTATTTAGCCTAATGCAGATTTGAATAAACAATCTTCTTGATTTTGATGACTTTTAGCTTTTTTATGCTAAAATGGATAAATAGTTCTTAAATTTTTAAAAATGTATAGGTATAAAAAGGTTCTTCTTTTAATTTTTTTTCTTTTTGTTTTTTCACTTGCTTTTGTAGGAGGTTGGATTTTTCAGAGACAGGCGGAGAGTAGATATAGTAGGAGTGGACGGTCTATGGAGTACCAAGAAAGATGTTCTGTTGTTGAAGCAGGTAAAACAACCATAGGTTGTTATGTTTCAATAGCTATTGAAGAAAATGATGCATCGGTTTGTGGCTACCTTGATGATGCAAGACTCCCTGGTTGGGTTTCAGACTGCTATACTAGGTTAGCAGTTATGCAAAATAATCAGGAAATTTGCGATTTCATGGATGATGAAACATCTATACAAGAATGTTATTCAAAGTTTAATTGAAATAATTTTTTAATTTCCCAATATGTCTAAAAAGCTAAAAAATGCATTAGATGATTTACTTGATAGTATTGTTGATACAAAGGAGTACAAAAATTACAAAAAAGCTGAAAGTGAATGGGAAAAATCAAAAGATTCTCAAAAACTATTAAGTGAGTTTGTAAAAGCTAGAAATACTCTGGGTATATACAAGCAGGGTGGTTTTACAAAAATTAAAACACAAGAAAAAAAAGTTGAGGAACTTCATAGAAAGATTAAGGAGGACAAGAATATTGAAAAATGGATTAATGAACAAAACAATTTCCAAGTTTTTATCTGGGAACAAGCAGAATATCTTAGTAAAAAGCTGAAGTTCCCTTTTTCAAAAAAGCCAAGCTGTGGTAGTGGAGGCTGTTGTTAGAACTAACCAATTCCAATAATCTCTTCGTCTTCGTCAAAAAGCTCGTCTGCTATTTTATCAACCAGACCAAATGTTTTAGCTTCTTTTGCATTATATGTTCTTCCATCAAACATAATTTCTTCTATCTCTTCTCGTTTTTTCTTACAATTTTCAGCAATAATTTCTGAAATATTTTCTCTATCTTTTTTCAAATTTTCAGCAATTTCATTAATTTTCTTCTCTTCAAATCTGGCATCTGCTTTAACGTTAAAGCTAATACTATGCATCAAGAATCTTGAGTTTGGCAAAGCATATCTTTTTTGTCCAGCACAATATACAACACATGCAATTGAATCTATTGAACCAAAATTACATGTTTCAATATTTATTGGGGCTTTTTTAAGGAAATTGTACATTGACAAGCCGTGAAAAACTGAACCACCTGGAGAAGAAATTAACATTAAAATATCTTCTCTGCCTTCCCTGATTAATTTTTCTACAACACTCATTAGTGCATGAGCCGACTGTTGATTTATTTCAGCGAGAAATCTTACAATTGTTCTGTCTTTCATAAAATGTTTTTTAAAAATAAGTGTTTTGATTATACAACAGTTGGAGTTTGTTTTAAATGTTTTTTAGAATATATTTTTGCCAAATTTAATAATTAATCATAGGGTTAAATTAGACTTATAGGGAATGACAAGGAGATTAAATAATATTTATGTACTTGAAATCATTTCAAATATATACTACACTCTGAATAGAGCTTATATAAATTTTAAAATTTAAGCCTATGACGTGGTTAGAAGAACTCGGAGAGAGCTTTACACAG
>PWIP01000086.1 GCA_003560355.1 Candidatus Dojkabacteria bacterium
AATCTTTTGGGTATACAATACAAAGAAGAAACTCTTTTTTTAGAAGAAGAAAAAGAAGATGATGAAGATTCTGAAGATGTAGGGAGAAGAGAAAGTAGATTTCGTGATTTTGACCTGAGTGGTAATAGATTGGTAATTCCGACCATAGGGGTACATATTGGCATAGTTGAAGGTTCAGACGAATCTGTGCTGTACAGAGGAGCTTGGAGAAGACCAAACACCAGTACGCCAGACCAAGGTGGTAATACAGTCATAACCGGACATAGATTTCATTACATACCTCCAAATAACAGAACTTTTTACAATTTGAATAAGTTGGAAAAAGATGCAAAAGTTTTTGTTTTTTGGGATGAGAAAGAATACATATATAAAGTTTATGACAAATTTTTGGTTCAGCCAGAACAAACAGAGATTGAAGAACCAATGGATGAGAACATACTAACTCTTTACACATGCCATCCCCTATGGACTGCAGATCAAAGATTAGTAGTACGTGCAAAACTTTTAGAAGTTAGAGATTAAAAACACACTAAGAAAGCTTTAAAAGAAAATTAAAAGCTTGAAATAGGGAGAAGGTTCCTTTATAATGGAACCATCTCGTCCATCTAAATAGATGGAAGGAGCACTCGAATCCGCTCATAAGAGCGGATTCTGCTTTTCATACATTTCACACTCTTTACGCATTTTTTCCCTTCGCCATTTATAATCTATTGGATAAGCTGAAAGTAGTAAATAATAACCCTTTCTTCGCCCTAAAACAACAATATACTCAAACGATTCTAAAGCAAGACAAATATGCTCTCTGCCTTTCCTCTTGTTTGCCCATTTTCTAACAAATTCCTCTTCACTGTTTTCAAGGACAAATTTAATCCAACGCATTCTTTCACACCTACGCAAACTAGGAACTCTTTCTTTTTCAACATCACCTTCAGAAGTAAGATGCCAGAAAGCTCTTTCCTTACCCTTGTACACAGGCTGCCTTTTAAGAAATACTCTTAAATCTTTATATAAAGGAGGAGAATATTTAAGTTCTTCACAAAAGATTTCATAGACAGCTTCTATATACTTATGCCAATCATTCTCGTAATCCTCGAAAAGAATCAAAGAAGGGAGGTTATACATAAAAAAATATCAGATATTATTTTCAACAATACCTGACATTTCTTAAAAAACTTTTTCTAAAAACTGAAACTGGGAACTAAACCAAACTCTCAAAAAGCTCTTTGTATTGCCTACCTATTTCCAAAAAGTTGAAGTTCTTTTTTACATATTTTTCACAAAAATAAGCATCACTCTCCCTTTCTAAAACCTCATCAATCCTTTCTGCAAGTTCATTTGTATCATACTTTTTTGCTAAAACACCAAGTTTTTCATCAACAATTAACTCCTCAAGACCATCAATATCAAAACCAACAACAGGAGTACCACAAGCAAGAGATTCTACAGCAATAGTGGGTTGATTTTCTGAAATTGAAGGAATCACGGTAACATCTGCTGCAGAATATATTTTCACTAAAACCTTTTCTTCTTTTACAAAACCTAAATTCTTAACAGGAATACTTAAATCTGAAATCTCTCCTTGTTGACAGCCAAATACTAAAAGCTCAACATTTTTTGTTTTCAATTTCTTCAAAGCTTCCTTTAAAAAATCAAAGCCCTTGTTCTTGTCCGTAGTTGCGTTAACTGCCCCAAAAAGAATATATTTTTTCTCTTTTTCTAAGTTCAATTCTTTTTTAACTTTTTCCCTGTTTCTCTTTCTAAAAACCTCAGTATCTATTGGATTGGAAATAACTTCAACTCTACAATCTTTGAAAAGAGAACTTTCTCCTGCACACTTTGCTAACCACTTACTAGGTGAAACAATTGTCAAATTTACACCCTCCCAAAGCTTTTTTTTAGAACGCCATATACTCCTACTCAAATCATTCTCTCTTCCAACGTTAAGAACTGGACAATTTCCACACATTTTTTCGTATCTTTTACAATCTAAAGGTAAATGACAACCACCAGTAAAAGCCCAAGAATCATGCAGTGTCCAAACTACAGGTTTTGTTAAAAGTCCAATATCCTTTATTGAAAAAAGCCCATTGTTTATGTAGTTTAAATGAATAATGTCTGGGTTCAAAACCTCAACATATTTTCTATGCCCAAGGGAATACTTTGAAGTACTAAACGGAGCTGCAAAGTTATTTGAGAAAAAAAGTTTTGGATATTGTTCCAACCTACTCCAAAAAAACTTACCCTTACGAAAGAAAAAACTTTCACTTCTAGCTTCTCCATTACCTTCTAAGGAAAAAAATGTTACATCTACACCATTAAGTAGCAAACTTTTAGAAATTCTTTTGGCAGCTTTTGCAGCACCACCTTTTAATTCATCTGTATTACAAACTACTACTTTCATTGAACTCAATTATATGTGTTAAAAAACTTTTAATCAATTAGGGCTGAATTGTAAAATTTTGTGTTTTCCATTATCATTGAGGCA
Source organism: Candidatus Dojkabacteria bacterium (assembly GCA_003560355.1). Lineage (GTDB taxonomy): Bacteria > Patescibacteriota > Dojkabacteria > SC72 > T1SED10-24 > PWIP01. The sequence continues at coordinate 2,486 of PWIP01000086.1, forward strand.
TTATGAAGAAAATTGAACGAGAAATAACATTGAAGGAACTAGAAGAAATGAGCAAGAGAATGTACGATGCT
>PWIP01000055.1 GCA_003560355.1 Candidatus Dojkabacteria bacterium
ACGATGGCGACTTTAAAACCTAAGTTGGAGAAATTAAACAAAAAGTATGAGAACAACAAAGAGCTTTTAGCTAAAGAGCAAATCAAACTTTACAAAGAGACGGGTTACAACCCCTTGGGCTGTCTTTTCAACTTTTTGCCCCAAATGATTATACTAATAGTCATAATTCAAGTAATCCGAGTTGTAACAATAGATAATAATTTTGATGGCCTTTATCCTTTTGTTGAAACTTGGGTTAATGTAGGTAAAGACTTTACACTCGATACAAGATTTTTCTTTTGGGATTTAGGTAAAAATTATTCTGAAATTGTAGGAGAACAGGGATATTTCTCTGGCCAAGGTATAGCATATCTTTCACTCTCGCTTTCTGTAGGTGTAATTCAATTTATTTCTTCAAAATTTATGCAGGCAATGCAAGCTATGGACAAACCAGAAAAGAAAAAGAAAGGGAAGAAGAAAGATGAACAGATGGCTCCAGAGGAAATGCAAAAACAGATGATGAAGTCTATGACCACAATATTTCCACTCCTCACCATCTATATTACCCTTACTGTTCCCTCTGTCCTTGGTGTGTATTGGTTAGCACAATCTGCTATGTTAGTTGTTCAGTACTATTTCATAGACAAGAAAAAAACTTTAGAAACTTTTCAATCTTTAAACCCATTAAACAAAAGCAAATAATTTTTAATATATTTAATATGTTTGACCAAGAATTTATAACAAAAAAGCTAGACAAATTTGTCGCACTACTAGGTTTAAATGCCGATGTAGACTATGACTTCCAAGAAGGGGAAGATTTTTTTCTAGTCAAGGTCATTTTCAGGGGAGATAATGTTGGATATGCAATAGGTACAGGTGGAGGCAAAATTTTTTCAATGCAAAATGTCCTTCTCATGATGTTAAAAAATTCCCTAAGAGGAGAAAAAAATGAAGACGAAGAGAAATTGGAAAAACTACGTGTATTTGTAGACATAGGTGATTACAGAGAAAGGAAAAAGCAAATCTTGATAAAAGATGTTCAACGAAAAGCAGATGAAGCCAGAGTACTAGGAGAACCTGTAGATCTTCATCCAATGTCTGCGATAGAAAGAAGAGAGGTGCACATGGAATTAAAAAAGTTTGATGATATTAAAACCGAAAGTTTAGGAGAAGGTAGAGATAGATATGTTAGAATTATACCTTTGAAAGAAGAGGAAATAGGAGCTATAAAAGAAGAGAATGAGGAGCAAGAGGAATAATTTTTTAGAAAATTTCTGTGCAAGAGATTTTTTCATTAGATTTAGGTAGGTTAATATTTACATCTCTTGTTTTTCTTGTTTACATCCTTTTATGCATAAAAACTAAAAAACCCTTTTACTATTCAGTACTTTTTCTTCTCTTCCTTTTCCCTTTCAACATAACTCTTCAACAACCAAACTTCAATATTTACATCCATGGATTTTCCTCAAACTATATCATCCCAACTCTAAGCATCATAGATGTATTTGTTTTTTTTATCCTTCTTTTTTCTTTTAAAGACAAGAAGTTTCCAAAAAACACAAAAATATTTTTTACAATATTTTTCCTCTTTTTAACAACAAAAGCTTTTTTAGACAACAATATACTCTCCACATTATTAATTTACAGAATTTTCTTCTATACATTAGCAATGAATTATGTTGTATTGTTTTTTCCATTCAAAAAAAACTTAAAAACAATATCAAAAATAATCCTTGTTTCAATATTAATTCAATTATCTATAGCTTTAATTCAATTTAACATTGGGCATAGTGTAGGCTTGCATTTTTTAGGAGAATCAAGCTTAGTAAAGGGAATTTTTGGAACTAGCTTTGTAAATTTAAATGACATCCTTTTTCTTAGAGCATATGGTACATTCCCCCACCCAAACATTCTAGCGGGTTTTTGTCTTACAATTCTGTTTTTTTCAATAAATTATATAAAAAAGCAAAGAGTTAATTTAATAACAGCTATTCTTGCAACAATTTTAATATTTTTAACATTCAGTCGTATTGTAATACTACTTACGATTTTTCTCTGGATTGGTTTTTTGATTTTTAAACTCAGAGATTATTTAGAAAAAAAGAAAAAAAAAGGAAAAAAGAAGAATATTCTTTTTACAATTTATCCACTTTTCTTCGCTAGATTCTCCAATCTTTTTTTAGGAAGTGATAGTGCTTTTTCTGAAAGATTAGAACTTTTAAAAACAGCAAGGGAAATTCTTAGAAATCATCCATATATTGGAATTGGGGTTGGAAATTTTGTAAAGGGTATAGACTACTATCCAGTATATACTACAAGGGGATTTTTACTTTTACAGCCTGTGCACAATGTCTTCCTCCTTCTTCTTGCAGAATATGGAATAATCTTTGGAATACCTTTAATAGCTTTAATATTAACAGTATTAACGAGAGCTTTTTTGAAAGGAAGTCTTTTCATAAAATATGGTGTTTTTTCAATAATGGTTGTAGCGAGTTTTGATCACTATCTTGTAACTTTACCACAAGGATTATTACTTTTTACTTTTGTTTTAGTTTTTCTTTTCTTTTTTAC
>PWIP01000093.1 GCA_003560355.1 Candidatus Dojkabacteria bacterium
AATATCAGTTGGTTCTAAATTCATTATTTCTAAGATTTCTTTTCTTACCTTCTTAGGTGTGGGTACAAGAGGTACAAGAAAGATTCCAGTAAAGAACGAAGCAAGTAGCCCGATTAAGATTAGAACTATTATAATTATTGTTGAGAGGTAAATCCCTCTTTCCATACTTTTCTGCTAATATATATTTGTGTTTGATTTTAGTATAATTCTTAGTTATTTACTAGTATAATTTGATTAAAAATATTTTTATGTATTTCTTCTACATTTTTTTAATAGTTTCCCTTAGTTTTGTAAGCGTATTTTTTTTAACTCGTTCTTTAATAACTTTGATTTCTTTCTTTAGTAAATCTCCTTTTGTACCTTTAGAAAAGGTTTTGATAAAAAGGGGTTTAGAACTTTTAGATGTTAAAAAAGGTGAGAGATTTCTAGACATTGGTTGTGGTGATGGTAGAGTCGTTTTCTCTTGTGCAAGACGATATCCAGGAGCGAAAGTTTACAAAGGTATAGAGATTATTGAGATTCTTGTTCTTGTGGCAAAGTTAAAAAGGTTATTCGTTAAGCAAAAAGATAAGATTGTTTTTGAGAGGAAAGATGCTGCGCATTATGATTATAGTTGTTATGATAAGGTGTTTATGTACTTACTCCCTGAGTTTGTTTCGGAGCTAATGGCAAAATTAGAAAAGGAATTGCCCTCTGGTTCTACCGTTGTTTCGGTCGCTTTTGCAATTCCAGAAATTTACAAGAAGACTGGAAAGCTTAGTGTTGAGGAAGTAAAACTGCGAAAGAAAAGTAAGAAAATATATATATGGAAGAAAAATTGATATGGTTGATGGAATTTTATTAATTGACAAGCCAAGAGGAATTACTTCATACGATGTTATACGAAGACTAAAGCCTCTTTTTGAGAAAAAACAAAAAATTGGTCATGCAGGGACCCTTGATCCTTTTGCAACAGGTCTTATGATTATTATGCTTGGTAAAGCTACGAAGCTTTTTGATGATTTTCAAAAAAAAAGTAAGTTTTACAAGGTAGTTGCAGAATTTGGTTATGAAACAGATACTTACGACATAACTGGCAAGAAGGTTTATGAAAGTAAAAAAGATATAGGTAAAGAAGAATTGAAAAAAGTTTTGGGAAATTTTACTGGTGAAATATTTCAAAAACCTCCAGTTTTTTCCGCAAAGAGAGTTAATGGTAAAAGGGCTTATGATTTAGCTAGAAAAAAGCAAGAAGTAAATTTGGCTTCTAAAAAAGTAAATGTCTATTCTTTAGAGTTGGAAGATTTTGATTTTCCGAGATTTGAATTGAAAGTTGAGTGTTCAAGTGGTACATATATTAGGTCTTTAGTTGTAGATATAGCTAGGGAATTGGGGGCTTTTGCTACTTCAACAGAACTTTGTCGTGAAAGGATTGGGGAATATTCATTGGATGATGCTGTTAATATTGATGCAGTTAATTTAAAAAAAGACGTTCGTAGTTTTCATTTGTAGTTTTAAGAATTTCCTCTATTTTTAGATTTTTTATTTCGCTAATAGCTTTGGCTATTTCTAGTACATCTGCAGGTTGTCCGAACTTTATAGTTCTTTTTTTATCTGACCTTACATTATGTGGTGGTAAAAAAGGAGCATCTGTTTCAAGTAGAATGTTTTCTATTGGCGTTTTTTTAAGAAGTTCTCTGACATTTTTACCACTTTTATATGTTAAAATCCCATTAAACCCTATGTAAAGTCCTAGTTCTAAAATTTGGTTGAGGTATTTTTCTTCACCCACATATGAGTGCATAACTCCCTTTAGACTAACCTTACCCTCTGTTGTGATTATGTTTATGATATCCTTTGTACAAAATTCACAGTTTTTCTCATCTCTTGAATGCATTGTCATAGGTAAATTATATTCTTGTGCTAATTTAATATGTTCTCTAAGTGAAGTTTTTTGTTCTTCTATTGCTTTTTCTCTTTCATTAAAATCTATATCTGTCCGATTTAAAAGATTATAATATTCTAGACCTGTCTCCCCTATAGCGTGGATATTTTTGCTGTTGTTTTTTAATATTTCTTTCAACTGGCTTATTTGATTAACTGCTGTCTTACAATTATTTTCAGGATGAAATTCTTCTGGATGAATTCCAATTGCATTTTGAATTAAATTTGGATATTTAATCTTGTAGTTCTCAAAAATTTCCAATACCTGAAAACTCGTTTCCAAATCATTTGCACAGCTCAGTAAATGTTTTCCGCCCTGATTAACAAAGTTCTCCAAAGCTCTTTCTATGTAGCCAAAGAGTGGTTGAGTTGTTAGATGTACATGGGAATCATGCATGTTTTTAGTATATCATAATATTGTGGACTTGCTTGTATGTTGGTATTATATTAAACTTGTGGATTATGAAAGATAATTTTAAGTTAATAGCTATTACAATAGTCTTTGTTCTTACGGGTTTAGTACTTGCTTTTATTTCACTGGGAGATGCAGATTTAGATGTTTTTGATTATTGTACTTTTGATGGGACGAAATTTCCTTTGAATGAAGAGGTTTTGGGTTACCTAGAAGGTAGCATTTGTATTTGTGCAGAAGGTGGGATAGTTGAATGTATGCCTTTGGAAACTTATGAATCTTCTGAAGAGTCCCAGGATTTAAAAAAAGATGGTTTAAATTTTGAATATAGCTATTTGACAGGTATAGGTGGGAATAATGGTGAAATTTTTTTTGATACAAATTTTACAAATATATCCATAGATGATGAAGATTTACACATTACTTTGGAGCAAATGCAAACCTGTTCTGAGACAAATTCTGTATCAGAACAACAAGGTTTTTATGAAAATGTTAATGGTATAATTAAATTATACAATGAAATAGAACCAGAAGAAGGTATGGATTGTATCATTGAGCTTAAATATATACTTAAGGATTTTACCGAATTTGATTCAGATAAAATACAGATAATATTTGTAGATGAAAATGGTTTACAAACTTATGCATCTATTTGTGTTTACAAGGACATTATTTATATGAATGAGGATGTTTTTAAAGGTAGCGATGATATGATTTGTATTTGTGAAGAAGGTGAAATCGTTTGTGAAGAAGAATTACTATCTGATTAATTCATCTTCTCCCCCAAGTCTCCAATATGCTACTCCATTTACTTGATAATTTCTTGCTGTTTCCTTTCTAGTTTTAACACTTTCTGGAGTTGCATAGTAAAGTACGCATGAATAATTGTCTAGACATCTATACTCTGCATATCCTTCGCCATATTCCCTATTGTATTGTGTATTAACATAGTCATATCTTAAAACTCTATCTTTTACGACGCTGTATGTGTATGAATTTGTTCTAACATCAGTTGTGTCAGATTCTTGATTAGGTATTACCCATTCGTATGAGTAAAGGTGTATCCCCAACCATATTTTTTCTCTTGGAATTTTTTGAACAGCGTATTCCAATATTTTATCTACCCAATCTATTGGCGCTATTGGTCCTGGTTCTGAACTTGGCACAGGAGTAAAGTCATAAGCCATTATTCTAATTTCATCTGCCCATTTACTTAAGATTTCCCAGTCTTGTACTTCTCTTGTTTCGTTTAATCCTGTGTAAACAACACCTTCCCCCCATTTAGGTAGCACAGTTATTGAAAGGATTTTTTCTTCTTTTTTGAGTTCTTTTGAAAGTGTTTGAACAAAATTTAAAAAGTCCTCGCGATTTTCTCTTTTCATTGCTTCGTAATCTAAATCTATGCCATCGTATTCGTAATCATTGACTACTTGTAATATTGAATTAATGTGCCTTTGGGTATTTTCTTGACTGTCAAAAATATTTTTCATCATTGCAGAGTCAAAATTTGAAATGGTAGGTATTAAAAGTATTTCTCTCTCCTGAGTTATTTCCTTTAAATCTTCTAAATTTGGATTTAATCTCTGTGTAAGTGATCCATTGTTGTTTATTTGAAAGGTGACTGGAGAAATACTGTGAAATTCACTTTCAAAATTTCGTAAAGATTCCAAAGCATTTTGGTAATCCCAAGGTGGAATCCAAGCTGTTTGTTTTAAACTCCCTCCCATTTGAATTCTTGACCCTCCTTCTTCAGCTGCTAATTCATCGTCGTGCCTGTAAACTTCTTCTGAAAATCCTGAAAAAGGTTTATGTGTACTCTCAACTACTTGGCTTTTTTGTTCAAGTTCTTCTTGCTCTTCTTGATTAGAATCAATGTAAAGAAATAGTAGAACAAAAGGTAAGGTTATGAAAATTATTATTAAAAGACTCTTTAAGAATCGATCCATGTTGGATTATAATGCATATTTTACTTTTTGGGAATTTCTAAGTCGTCGGCTATGGCTCTGAATATATCTATCCATATTGGTGCAGCTGTTGTAGCGGCGAAAGTTGTTAATTTTGGTTGCTCTATTTTTACTAGCATTATAATTCTTGGGTTTTGTGCTGGGGCAAATCCTACAAATGTTGCATTTGTACGATCCCAGTAATAGCCATCTCCATCAGCTCTTGGTATTTCCCCTGTTCCAGTTTTTCCCGCAATGCTGTATTCTGAGAGGAATTTATTAAAAAATTCTCTTGCTTCTCCCTTCTTGACTGCATTTTCCATATACTCTGTAACTGTTCTCGCTGTTTCTTTTGATATTGGTCTAGATAATTCTGTAGGTTGATGTTTAATTACATCATCTCCCTCCCTTATTTCGGATACTATGTATGGTCTTGCCCTGATGCCGTCATTTGCTATTACACTTAGCGCGGAGATTATTTGTAGTGGTGTTGCAGAAATTGATTGACCGAAAGAAGTTACAGCTAAGTCTAGTTCTGTCCAATATTCATAAGGTTTGAGATAGCTATTTGATTCATCTTCTAATCCTATGCCTATGAATTGGCCAATGCCAAATTCAGTAAGTTTGGGGTAATAGCTTTGTAATCCTGTCTCCAAAGCAATTCTAGTCATGCAAGGGTTGTTTGATTTTTCTAATATACCTGATAGATCTAATCTGCCATCAGCTTTTCTATTCCACGTATATATTTTCTCCGTTTCAACTTTTACAAATCCTGTGTTGTCATTACAGATATAGTCCTCGGTTATTTTCCCTTCTTCTAGGGCAATTGCGATTGTGATTGGCTTATGTGTAGAACCATATTCATATACGTCAGAGACAGCTTTGTTTTTGAGTATTTCTTGTGATGTGGTTCTCCAATATTCATTTGGGTTGTAGTCGGGATAGTTTGCCATAGAAATGATTTTTCCTGTAGATGGTTCCATGATTATTACGCTACCACTTTTTGCCCTTTGCCAACGTACTCCTTCTTTTAATATTTCTTCTACTTTTGATTGTATGGATGGATCTATCGTCAAGACAATATCTTTACCACCCCTAGATATTACAGGCTCATATTCTACGGTCAATATTACGTTTCCTTGGGCATCTCTTTCTTCATAGCTATATGTTTCTTCCCCTGTTATATCACCGAAATAATAGCCTTCTATGCCGTAATTACCAATATCTTCTCCCAGCTCATTTTTGCCTATAAATCCTAGAACATGTGAAGCTAGGTTACCATCTGGATAGAGCCTTTTCTCTTCTTTCTCAAAGTGCAGAGCAAACCCGGGATAGTTTGATCCAAAGATATCTGCTTCTTCAAGTAAAGTTTTCCTATCATTGCTTACTTTGGTTGCAATTCTAAAATAGTGAAAATTTTCATGAATTTGAGAAGCAATTTTCTCCTCTTCTATTTCTAAAATATCTGCGACCTTTGTGATAAATTTATCCTTGTTTTCAAAGAAGAGCTGCCTTTCAATGTAATCTGTCCCCAGTGTGGCATAAACATTCCAAGATGGTTGATCTATAGCTAGTACAGAACCATTCCCAGCATATATTACCCCTCTCCCACTAGAACTTCTTTGCTCACTAGTATATTGTATGTCAGCAATAGCTTTGTACTTGCTGCTTTCCAATACTTGTAGTCTAAAAAGTTGTAGGAAAATAATGAAGATGAAAGCTAAAACCAAAAATGAAATAACTTTGAAGTGGGATTCAAAGGAATCTTTTTTTTTAACTTCTTCTTTTGTTTGTTTTGTTTTGAATCGCATAATTTTACAGACCAGCTACAATTGATTCATTTGAAATATATATTATTTTGCTGTCTGCATCTGGGTTTAGACTCATCTGCTCACCAGTAATTTCCTTGATTATGCTTACTGATTTAATCCTTGCAATTTCTTGCCCAAGTTCCCTATTATTTTCAACTAAATAGTTTTTTTCTTGTGAAAGATTTTCTAACTCTATTCCTTTTGGTGTTAAAACAAAATTTATAACCAGATGGGTTGCAACAAAAATAATAGTTATGATTATTGTCATAGCAAAGCAAAGACTCTGAAAAGAATCAAGAAAGGATTCGTTTTTTTCTGGAAACATTGTTTTTAATTTCCTTCTAATTTTTTGAGTCATTTGTTTTTATTTGTTTTTTTTAATTAAAACTCTCATTTTTGCACTTCTTGACCTAGGATTACGATTTATCTCATCTTGCGTTGGTACTATTATTTCACTCTTTATACCCTTTTCTTTGAAGAACTGTTTGACGATTCTGTCTTCCAAAGAGTGGAAAGAGATTACTACAATACGCCCATCTTTTTTGAGCATTTCAAAACTATTCTTTAGACCTTCTCGTAAATTTCCTAGTTCATCGTTTACGGCTATGCGCAGAGCCTGAAAGACTCTGCGCGACGGGTGTTTGTACTTGTCTGCAAAAGCTGCCGGTACAGCTCTTGAGATAATGTTGTTCAGGTCTTGAACAGTTTTTATCTCTGTTATATTTTCTTTAATGAGCTTTGCGATTCTTCTCGCATTTCTTTCTTCGCCAAATTCTTTAAATATTTTTGCTAAAGTTTTTTCGTCATAGAAATTTAAAATATCTATGGCTTTAGCACTTAATTCTTCATCCATCCTCATATCTAAATCTTGGCTGCCCTCTAGGTAGCTAAAGCCCCTTTTAGAAGCCTCAAGCTGCCTAGAGGAAAGCCCTAGATCCATTAAAATTCCATCTACTTTTTTATTTAGAATTTCGTTTATATTTTTAAAGTTCGCTTTTTTAATAGTCCAATTTTTTTGTTTTTCTAATTCTTCTTTGTAGTTTTTCTTTACAAAATCAATGGCATCTTTATCCCTATCTATGCTTAGTAAAGAGCCTTTTTCATTAAGTTTTTTGAGTATTTCAATGCTGTGTCCACCTTCTCCAAGTGTGCAGTCAATGTAGTGTCCGTAGGGTTTTATGTTCAAATTTTCTAAAGATTCTTTAAGGAGGACTGGTTTGTGATATTTGGTGTTTTCATTTGTCATCTTTTTTGTTCATTTCTTGTATTGCATTAGCTATTTCATCACTGTTTTTGTCTAAGTACTTTAGTCTTTCTTCCCATTTTTTCTTGTCCCAAATTTCAATCCAGTTGTAGAGTCCTACGAATACCGCTTGATTTTGAAATCCTCCGTATTTGTAGAGGGTATTAGGTATTACAATTCTTCCCTGGGGGTCTGTTTTTACTTCCGTGGCACTTCCTACAAGAAATCTTGTAGTATCTCTTATATGCTTACTTATGAATGAGCCTTCAATTACTTCTTTAGCTATTCCTTCCCACATCTTTTTGTTAACGAGCACCAAGGTTCCTTCATAACCTCTCGTAAGTATCAGGTTGTTACCAAGTTCCTTCCTAAATTTGCTTGGTATAGCCACTCTTTTTTTCTCCCCAATTTTTGTTTCGTATTCACCTATTAGCATGGATTGTAATATACCACAATTCACCACTTATCACCACTTAGTAAAAGCAATGTAGCACGTACCAATTTGACAAGTCAAATATAGTGTTTGTCTTATAGTAATCTTTGGAGTGTTATTGTTTTTTTGAGGTTAATTTTTTGTTATTCTGGCGCCCAAACTTCGTAGTGAGTCTATGAGTTCGGGATATCTTCTATTCAGTGGTTGAGTGTTTTCAATTGTGGTTGTTCCCTCTGCTGCCAAAGCAGCCAGGATTAATGAATGTGCTCCTTGAATTATACTTGGTGCAACTACAAAACCAGCCTTAAATTTTGACGGACCAAAAGTTATAGCTTTGGTTGTATCTCCTAGCTCTACATTAACTCCCAATTTTATCAATTCATAAACAAAGAGAAATTGACTCTCATACATATTTTGCATAATTCTGATATTTCCAGGAGCCTTTGCAGCCAGAACCAAAACTTGTGGAATTAAATCTACAGGAAATCCTACTGGCCATGGATATGCAGGAATTTTATCCATATTACCTTTTAAATTGGTTTTACATTCTAATTTTTGTCCTGAAGGTATAACAATATCCTGCCCTTCTATCTTGTAATTAAGATTAATTTTTTCATAATATTTTAAAATTTGTTGCATATGATCTGGTATTGCATCCTTTATCCTCAAGTTTCCGTCTGTTATTGCTGCTGCAACAACTAAACCACCAATATCAATATGGTCTGGAATAATTTTCCATTCTCCTCCTTTTAGTTTTTTAACTCCATTTATAGTTAATTTATTTGTACCTATACCTTCTATTTGAGCACCTATGCTCTTTAAAAAATTACACATATCTTGTACATGAGGTTCACATGCGGCATTGTAAATTACAGTTTTTCCTTGGGCTAGTACTGCAGCAAGGACAAGATTTTCTGTTCCTGTGACGGATGCTTCTAATTGCCAAATAGTTTTGTCTCCTTTGAGTCCTTTTGTCGAAAGTTTGTATATATTTGAATTATCTGTTTTAGCTCCCATTTCAATTAAACCCGAAATTAGTGTGTCAATTGGACGATTCCCTAATTTACAACCTTGGGCATCATCAACTTCAGCTTGTCCAAATCTTGCAAGCAATGGAGCTAGAAACATCAAAGAAGCCCTTTCCTTTTTGGAAAGTTCTTTATCTATTACAAAGGAGTGTATATTTCGCGAATTTAATTTTATGGTATCCCCCTTAGGATATGATACTTCACCACCAAGTTTTTTGTATATTCTGAGCATTATTCTCACTGATGAACTTTTTGGAACATTTGTTAAAGTTATGGTTTCATTTGTTAACATGCATGCTGGTATTATCGCAAGTATGGAATTTTTGTTTGGTATCGGAGTAATTTCACCTGAAATTGGATACCCTCCCTCTATCTTCAAAGTATTCATATCTATTACATAAAAGTTTATAATAAAATTCTAGCATAAATTATACATAATATGCGTATGTTTAAGAAGGTACTCTTTATTTCTTTATCTATTTTTCTTTTCTTCTTTTTGTTGTTAGCCTCTTCTATGGTAGGTAAAGCTCCACAAGTGGATGATATTTCTTGGGGAGTAACTTTCTCACAAAAGTATGCAAGAGACTTGGGACTTGATTGGCAGGAAGCATATTTGGCCATGTTTGATGATTTAGGTGTAAAAAGGGTTAGGATACCAATCTATTGGGATTTTGTAGAAGGAGAGGAGGAAGAGTACTATTTTGAAGAAGTTGATTGGATGTTTGAACAAGCTTTGAAGAGAGAAGTTGAAATAATTCCTGTTGTTGGTATACGAGTGCCTAGATGGCCAGAATGTCATTTGCCTGAATGGGCTGAAGAATTGGAGAAGGTTGAGCAACAAGAAAGAATTTTAAAACTCATTGAAAAAATTGTCCTAAGATACAGAGATAATGATAACCTCATCTATTGGCAGGTCGAAAATGAACCTTTTCTTGTTTTGTTTGGAGAATGTCCTTGGTCTGATAAAAACTTCCTTAAAGAAGAAGTAGAATTAGTAAGAAAACTTGATCCTGATACTCCAATTTTAATCTCGGAAAGTGGAGAACTTTCTACTTGGTTTCAAGGGGCTCAAATAGCAGATACTGTAGGTACAAGCCTTTATCGTCAAACTTGGTGGCATGCAGTAGGTGGTGGATATATTTGGGTACCCGTTACTCCTGTTCATTACTACAGAAAATCTCAAGTAATAGATAGGCTTTTTCAGACGGATGTGATTTGTACAGAATTGCAAGCAGAACCTTGGGGGCCTGCTCCAACCTTCATTATTTCTCTTGAGGAGCAGGAAAAATCTATGGATATAGATAGGTTTAAAGACAATATTGAATATGCAAAGCGAACGGGTCTTTCTACATTCTATTTTTGGGGTGTGGAATGGTGGTATTGGATGAAAAC
>PWIP01000014.1 GCA_003560355.1 Candidatus Dojkabacteria bacterium
TGAAGGCTTCTGTGTACATTTGCATTAGATGTTTTGTAATATTCGTTCATTGCATCTATTACAACTTGAGGTTTTTGTGTAGTAGCGGCATTATCTAAATATATGAGAGGCTTTTCATTTATCTTCCTTTCTAAAATCGGAAATTGTTTTCGTATTTTTTCAATATCCATAAAGGCATTATACATTGTTTTTACTACATTGTTTAACGATTATACTTAGCTTCTTTGTAAAAATGCTTTTTCTTTTTGTAAAGTTCACTAGCTTTTCCTTGTTCAACAATTTTTCCTTTTTTAAAATAATAGATTCTATCAAAATCATCAAGATTGTCTGTATCCTGAGTTATATATATTAAAATTTTCTCCTCACCTACAAGCTCCATAATTCCTTTAAGAATTTTTGCTTTTGAAGGGCCATCTATGAATGTAAAGGGTTCGTCCATTATCATAATCTGCTTGTTACGATAGATCATTCTAGCTATCGCAAGTCTTTGCCAATGTCCCGGTGATAATTCCTTACCATTTCCAAAAAATTTACCCAAAGGTTGCTCATCAACTATATCAAGTCTTTTCATAACCCTATCTATTCCTGAGATTTTTTTTGCTTTTTCATAAAGAGACTTATTTATTTTTGGATTTGAATTCCCTATTAAAATATTTCTTTTTAAACTAAAGTTGTATCTTACAAAATCTTGAAAAACAACCGCTATCTTACTCTTCAACTGACCTCTTTTGAGTTCTGTGATTGAATGATTTCCAATAATATAATCACCTGCTGTAATTTGAAAGAGTCCACATAACACTCTGACAAGGCTACTTTTCCCAGAGCCAGAAGAACCTATGAAAGCAATCTTTTCTCCTGGCTTAATTTCTAAATTAATACCTTTTAGAACTTTTTCCTTAGTTTTTGGATAGGAGAAGTCTAAATTTTTAAATTTAATTGTAGGACAAACTCTTGGAAGCTTTTCCTCACCAGAAGGCGTATCTCCGAAATTCTTGTAATCTAAAAAGTCAAAGAAATTTTTAATGTAGTAGAGGTCATCAAAAATATTGAAGACATGATTTACAAAGTGATATGCAGCATTGTAACCAGTTCGTGCGTAGTTAACAAGAGCTGAAAATTGACCAATGGTGATTCCTTTTACAACGGAAACAGCTAATATATATACTATATATGCAACAAGAAAAATTTGGTCTATGACACTAAAAAGAGCTTGGTCAGTATACAAATGGAAATTTTTTTCATAAAGTCCTTGATAAAAATCCCTGTTCTTTTTCTTAAAAGAACTTTTTAAATGTTTAAAAACTCCTGTAACTCTAAGTTCCGGAAAGTCTGGTATTCTTGTAGCTATTAACCTGACATAATTCATAAATTTGATTTTTCCAATACTATCATCAACATATTTGCGTATTTGATCATTTCTGTAAAATCGAACCATAGTCTCTGGGAGAACAAAAAGAACTATTATGAATGAAGACAATCCCATAACTCTTGCAAGCATAATGAAAGAACCCATAAATGTCGTAAAGTGGATTAAGGCCATAGAGATATTTGAATACGCTTCAAGAAAACGAGCAGTTGAATATTGCGGTACATAATTTATTAAATCTTGATATTTTTTTTCTTCAACTTCTTGTAAATTGCTTCTGGAGATTTTTCTTAAAATATCTAAATCTGCTTTTGCATTAAATTCACCTTCAAGAATTACATCTAAATACGCTGCTAACTTACCTAGAAGCGAAGCAAAACAAAAAATTATTAATCCAACCATTAGATAAAAGAATGAGTCAGTAGCCATGTATTCATTAAAGGAAAACTCATTCCATTCATTTAGAACATGCACAGTACCGTCAATAAATTGACCAACAATTAAGATGTTGTAAATATTTAAGACTGTTTTAACAATCCGAGAACCCTCTTTAATCAAAAAAAGCAAAGGGTTTATACTGTAATAGTACCCTATTGTTCTAAAAAGAAGACCAATTCTAGAAAGAAACATGACAGTTATTTATCATCGTAAATTTTTACTAACTCATCTTACTACTTATACTGCACAGAAAACAACTCCGAATGATTTATCCCTAGCTCTAAATACTGAGCCAGTCTATTTCCAATGTATCCTGTATTAATATATTTTGCTTTTTTATCAAACTCTGCATAATGAGTATGACCATTGATGTAATATGTCTGAGGTTTTTTTGTAATACCTTTCCTTAATGCGCGTTTTTTAAGCATTTTGTTAAAAAATACTGGTATAGTATTATCAAAAAATGGATAGGTGTTTAAAGCAGCCTTATCTATTATTTCAAAAATTAAAGGATTTACATTTCTCATAAATTTAACAAAGTACTTGTTTTCAAGACACAAACGACTTAGATGTGAATCACCATGCTCTATGAGGAATTTTCTTTTTCCAAGCTGAATTGTATAACTAGAAACTTGTTTATCACTAAAAATATTGACACCTCCATTACACCAACTTTCCCTATCATGATTCCCATAGACATAAATTGTCTTTTTTTCTTTTAGAA
>PWIP01000018.1 GCA_003560355.1 Candidatus Dojkabacteria bacterium
ATCGTTCTAGACCACAACAAATACCTCAATATATGTTCCCTGATTTTGCATGTACACCGACTAGAGAAGAATTTATTCCGCATATAGAGGAGTTACAGGAGCATTTAACAGAAGAGGCTGTTGAATACACTCTTGAGTCTGGAGCGGATGCATTTACCCTAGAGACGCAAACAGGAAGGATTGCTCAAATTCCCGAAGTTATCAACGTTTACAGATATGATAATCCAGGTCAACTGCTTACAGTGCAAGATGATGCCAAAGATTTGGCAGATGCACTTCGGTTTGAGCCAGAAGAAATGCAAAGAGTTGGTACAACAACATACCGTTGGGCCGATGCTTTTGGTAGAACCCTAACTGTACAGGCTAGAAACTTT
Source organism: Candidatus Dojkabacteria bacterium (assembly GCA_003560355.1). Classification (GTDB taxonomy): domain Bacteria; phylum Patescibacteriota; class Dojkabacteria; order SC72; family T1SED10-24; genus PWIP01. The sequence goes on from PWIP01000018.1 coordinate 375, forward strand.
GTTTTTGAATTAAAGACTGACTTAACAAGAACTGCTGTTAGACCAATTACAGGAGAAGTACCAGCTGAAGAACAAGCTAGAAATTTTGCTCGTGATCTCTTAAGTGGACAAGATTTACTAACAAGTGATTATCTGCGAGGAAGTCCAGAAACTATGGATATAACGATACAGCCGGATGGTACATTCAGACAAGCCAAATACAAACAAGAGGCAGATTTAGTTAGAGTGGATTTTTTCAGAGAGGCCTCAATGATTACAATACCTTCTAATGTGGCAGGAGCAGAAGATGCTAGGGTTATGCTTGAAAGACAAGGTCATAGAGCAACAACAGACGAAGCTCGTACACCTCAAGGAAGAGTTAATCTTTACAAATTTAATACTCCTGTAATAAATAGAGATATATACAAATCAAATATCTCAGTATATGTTGGTAGAGCAGATTTTCAAGATAGAGGACGCCCCACCAACAGAGTTTACGATATTGACTACAGAAATTGGATACTAGAACCTGAACACTGTGGTACATACAAATTAGTTAACCCCGCTCAAGTTTTAACATATGTTCAAAATCAAGAAGCAAGTTTAATGTACTTAAATGAAAGTGATGGAGACAAAGTTCTTCAAGATGGTACAAAAAATGTTCGCAATTTTACTATAAAAGATATAAATGTCGTCTATTACGATGCACCACATGAACAAGAATTTCTACAACCAGTATATATAATTAGTGGAGAAGCGACATTTACAACTGGAGTTATTGGAGAATTTCTCTTTTACTACCCAGCCATAGATTATGAATTCATGCGAACTGCACAGATTGGGGAGGTGGGAGAAGGAGAAGAAGGTTTAGAATAAGCTCACTTAAACTTAAGCCCTAATTCACTCAATGTTGCCTCATCTATTTCTCTAGGTGAGCCTGTCATTATCTCTTGCCCACCTGACATTGGGAATGCATATACCTCTCGGATATTTACCTCATCAAAAAGTACCATCGCAAACCTATCAAGTCCCAAAGCATAACCTCCGTGAGGAGGAGCACCGTATTCAAAAGCAGAAATCATATGACCAAATTTTTCCCTAGTTTCTTTTTCAGAATAGCCACATATTTTAAAAGCCTCAATAAAAGTTTCTGGATGATGATTTCTGATTGAACCACTAAGCAATTCATAACCATTTCCAATGAAATCATATTGTTGAGCTTTAATCTCTCCTGGTTCTTTCTTTTTGAGTGCATCTAAACCACCAAGAGGCATAGAAAAAGGATTGTGCATAAAATCCCAACCATTCTTTTTCTCATCCCATTCAAACATGTTAAAATCAACTACCCATGCAAAAGCAATTACATTTGAATCTTTTAATTCTAAAAGGTCACCCATTTTAGACCTTAACCAACCCATTTGTTCATTGACTTCATTTCGTTCACCGGCAATTGCAAAAAGTACTTGTTCACCTTCAAATTCATAACCTTGCTCCTTACATAATTTTTTAATTTTTTTCAAATCTTCATCCTTAAAATACTTAACAAGAGGTCCATCAAATTCACCATTTGAAATCTTAAACCACGCAAGACCATTTGCACCTTGTTTTTTAACAGCATCTGTCCAATTATCAATCTCCTTTCTAGTAAATTCACGATTTACTAAAATTCCTTTAACAACCTCAACATTTTTAAAAATATCCATTGAACTATTTTTAAAAGGTTTAGTTAAATCAACCAACTTCATTTCAAACCTTAAGTCCGCTTTATCACTACCATATGTTTCTACAATATCTTTGTAAGAAATTCTTGGAATTGGATACTGCTTTAACCTCTTGTCTGTTAACTCTTGCACCACTTCATTAAAAAATGGCTCAACAGATTCAAAAACTTCATCCTGTTCAACAAATGAAAGCTCTGCGTCAACTTGATAGAAAGTACCATAATGCCTATCAGTACGAGGGTCTTCATCCCTTAAACACGGAGCTATTTGAAAATATCGGTGCAAACCTCCAACCATAAGAAGTTGTTTATATTGTTGTGGAGCTTGAGGTAGAGCATAAAATTTCTTAGGATACAATCTGCTTGGAACTAGAAAATCCCTAGCTCCTTCTGGTGAACTTACTGTAAGAAGTGGAGTCTGAACTTGTGTAAAACCATTGTTTGAAAACC
>PWIP01000058.1 GCA_003560355.1 Candidatus Dojkabacteria bacterium
CAGTTTTCCTTTTTAGAGACCTCAGAAAACTAAACTTATTTTGGCTATTAATTTTTACTAGTCTTTTGTTAGACGTATCTATGTACTTTTGGTTAGGCACTCATCTTTTAACCGTTTCTATAGCTCTTTTTTTACTCTTACTTTTTGATAAATTTGTAAGCAATTTCTTTCTTGATATTGTTGCTGTATTTTTTACTTTTTTGTTTTTTCAGTTTTTCTTCCAAATCCTCATTTTTTTCCAAGAAACTTCAACACTTATATCTATGGATTTGAACTTTTTAAATGATATAGTATTATTCGCAATAAAGAATATTTTTGTTTATTTAATATTGAAAACTCTTTTTTACTTTCTTAAATCATATTTTAGGGAGGAGGTATTTTAATGGTTGATAAGAATTTGACAAAAAAAATCGCAGATAGGGATGAAGAGATAAATGGAGGGGAGAATTTTAGTCAAAAGGGTGATGTTTTAAAGTGGAATCTCATTTTTGTATTTGCAGGTTTTTCATTTTTAATACTCTTTCTTTTGTACAGTGTTTTTGAATTACAGATTTTTGAAGGTGATAGCATGTATGCTAGGTCTCAAAGGAATCAAATAAATATTATTGATGTACCGTCAAGACGAGGTATAATTTTTGACAGAAATGGAGAAAAATTGGTAGAGAATATATCTTCTGTAGACTGCTATCTTGATTTGAATCCTTTTTTTGATGAAAATGGTTCTTTGGATGATGAAAAGCTTGTTGAGCATACTGAAATATTGGAGGGTATTTTGGATGAAGAGAGTATATTGGAAAGGATTTACATTGCTTTGGAAAAGGAACCAGAAACAAGGAGAATTTTAATTGCCTCTGATTTGGGAAATGACGTAGTTATAGATATAAAGTCGCTTGATGAAAAACTTTTGGGTGTTGATTTAGAGGAGGGAATTAGTAGGAACTACATTTATGGTAAACCTTTTTCACATATTTTAGGATATACAGGTATTGTAACAGCTGAGGATTTTGAAAAGCTAGATTATGTTGATTTCAATGATATTGTTGGCAGAGTTGGGATTGAGAAATACTACGATGAATATTTAATAGGTGAGAAAGGTAAAATAGCTGTTGAAGTTGATGCTTTTGGAAGAGTTGTTTCTAAAAGTGAAGCTTTGCTTAGGCAGGCTATGCCAGGTAAAAGTTTGTATACTACGATAGATTTGCAAGCTCAAAAGAAAGCTTATGAAATTCTTGTTGACGGTGTTGAAGAATATGAGGCTATGAGTGGTAGTATTGTAGTTCAAGATGTTGAGACCGGTGAAATTCTCGTGATGGCCAATTATCCATCGTTTGATAATAATTTGTTTGTTAAGGGAATTACTCAGGAGAAATTTGAGGAGATTTTAAATCAGAAAGGTAATCCAATAACTAACAAGGCTATTGATGCACAGGTTCCTCCTGGTTCCATGTTCAAAACTATTATCGCAGTAGCAGGTTTAGATTCTGGTGTTATTGATACGAACACAATTTATGTTAGTAGAGCAGGTTATTCTTTTTCTAGTGGAGTTCCATTTCAAGAATTTCAGAATAATGTCTATGGGTCTTTAAATATAGTTGATGCACTAATGCTTTCTTCAAATATTTACTTTTGTGAAATGATACGAAATTGGGATATGAATAAGTTAGTCCCATATTTGGAGGATTTTGGTATTGGGCAATATACAGGTGTTGATATACAGGGAGAGGGTTCGGGTAGGTTACCATCTCCAGAAAACAAGGTTAAGCTTGCAGAGACTACTAGTCCCTGGTTAGAACCATATTGGTATCCAGAAGGAGATTCTTGTAATGCCGTTATTGGGCAGGGTATTGTTACTACAACACCTATTCAAGCAGTTAATTGGATTTCCGCTATTGCGAACGGTGGAATTTTACACACTCCTCATCTAGGTAAAAAATTGGTTGGAAATGATGAGGAAATTATTCTTGAGTTTGAAGAAAACAACAAAGACTTTGTTAAAAAAGAAGCCCTGGAGATTGTAAGAGAAGGTATGAGAGCAAGTGTTGCTGGTCCCAGAAGAGTAATTGTCCCTCTTACAGATGCCAAGACTGAGGTTGCGGCTAAGACAGGTACGGCAGAATTTGGAGTAGTTGATGAGGAAGGTAAATATACACAAACTCATGCCTGGGTTAATGGTTTCTTCCCTTATGAAAAGCCAAAATATTCCTTTGTGGTTTTTCTTGAAGATGGTAGTGCAAGTAATAATGCTGCACAATTAGCCAGGGAGATGGTTGATTGGTTTGCTGACAATATTGATTTTTAATTTCCCTTTCACCTGCTTTTAACACTTTTAGTTTAAAGTTAAGTTATGGATTTACTTAATTATGCATACCTATTATTAAAGCCAAATATTGGACAAAGATATGTTAAAGAAATTATTAGGAGAAAAGTAAAAGTCAACAGATGTCCGAATAAGTTCCGGGATTTAATTCACAGAGATGGGATTAAAATAATTCCCTTTTGGGATAAAAAGTATCCTCATTTTTTAAAAAAGGTTCCTGATTTTCCTGTGTTTCTTTTTTTAAAAGGGGATGAGTCTCTTTTGGCAAAAAATTTTGTAACGATAGTTGGTTCTAGAAAAATTTCAGAATACAGTATTGAAGTTCTTGAAAAGCTTTTTAAAGAGAAGAAAAAGTTTTCAAAGAATATTTGTTTTGTAAGTGGTCTTGCAAATGGAGTTGACTCCGAAGTTCACAGGCATTGTTTGAAAAAAAATGTCCCAACTATCGGAGTTGTAGGTGGGGGTCTTGATAGGGTTTACTACAGAGGAAATAGTTTGATGTATCAGTATCTTTGTAAATATGGACTTGTTCTTTCTGAGTTCCCTCCAGGAAGAAAGTTTTTCAAAGGTATGTTTCCACTTCGTAACAGAATTCTTGCTGGAATATCAGAAAAAACCATCGTTATTCAAGCAGGAAGAAAAAGTGGAGCTATAAACACGGCGAGTCATGCTAATAATTATGGAAGAGATGTTTTTGTCATCCCAAACAATATTTTTGATGAAGATAGTCAAGGTTGTTTGGAATTAATTTCTCAAGGAGCTGGTGTTGTAAAGAATATTGACGACTTTGTTAATCGTATAGCTGAATAAGTGTAGAATTAGATATAGTTTGACTTTGTTGATTTCTTCCCCTTCAAATTGTAAAGTAAGTTAGATAAATAGTTTTTTCAAAAAAAATGTGTTAGACTTTTTAATATGAAAAACTCTGTTTTTGTTAAACTGCCAATACCGTTAATATTTCTCTTTGTAATACTTGGTTTTCTTTTGCCTCTTCTACAGGAATAATATGCTTTTAGCAAGGAAGAAAAGTTGAAAATCATTCTCGTAATGATAGCATTGTTTTGTTTTAAACGATTTTCAGTATCATTTGCCATTGGAAAAGACTCCTGCTTGACAAATCCTTAAATTAGGCCTAATATGGGGAATATAATCTTTAAATTAGGCTTAATATATGGAGGGGCATATTCAAAGAGAAATTCAAAAATCCCTTTTAAATGATTTCTTTAAAGGGAAAGTAATAATTCTTGCTGGTGCTAGGCAGGTTGGGAAGACTACTTTGGTAGAAACGATACTCAAGGGAAAGGAAGGTTTAATTAGTTTTAATGCTGATAATCCTACAGATAGGGGGAAATTAGAAAAAAAGGATTTAGAACAATTAACTTCTATTATTGGTAACGCAAAAGTCATATTTATTGATGAAGCTCAGAAGGTTGTAGATATTGGAAATACATTAAAGCTCTTGATTGATCATTATGGTAAAGAAAAGCAAATAATTGCTACAGGTTCGTCGAGTTTAAACCTTCTTTCTAATACATCGGAATCGTTAACAGGTAGAAAATATGTCTATGAACTATATAGCTTGTCTGTTAGGGAAATTTATTTTGAGGATGAACACCTTCGTTTAGACAAAGAGTTGGATGATTTGCTCATTTACGGTTCATACCCTGAAATATATCTAAGTTCTGTTGAAAACAAACAGAGATTGTTAATTGAAATAACGAATAGCTATTTATATCAGGATATTTTAGAATTAGAGCAAGTGAGAAATCCAGAGACATTAAATAAGTTGCTTTCTGCCATTGCTTTACAAATAGGGTCTGAGGTATCTTTAAGTGAGCTTGGTAAAACAGTAAACTTGGATTTAAAAACGGTAGAGAGGTACATAGATTTGTTAGAAAAAAATTACGTATTATTTAGATTACCCCCTTACTATACCAATCAAAGGAAAACTCTTTCAAAATTAAACAAGTTCTATTTTTATGATTTAGGCATAAGAAACGCGTTAATTAATAATTTTAACAACTTGGATAAAAGGAGTGATGTTGGTGGTTTATGGGAGAACTTTCTAATTGTGGAGAGAATGAAACTTAGAAGATACAAGCGTATGTATGCAAAACAATATTTTTGGAAAACGTATGATGGATCTGAAGTTGATCTTGTTGAGCAGGTGGCGGAAAAACTTCATGGATATGAAATTAAATGGGGGAGGGAAAGAAGTTCTCCAAAGACTTGGCTAGAATATCCTAATTCTAGTTATGAGGTTGTAAATAAGGAAAATTTTAAGAGTTTTTTGGAAGTCTAAAGTAGAGTTCATATTTACATATTGTTTGACAAAAAACAGTTTAAAGTGTATTTTATGCCGATATGAGCAATCTAGTTATTGTCGAATCTCCGGCAAAAGCAAAAACAATTAAAAGGTATTTAGGTAAAAATTACAAAGTTATGGCTACAGTTGGTCATATAATTGATTTGCCTAAAAATCGTCTTGCAGTTGATGTTGAAAAAGGCTACAGAGCAGATTTTACTACAATTAAAGGTAAGGGTAGTGTAATAAAGGATCTGAAAAAGGCTGTACCTAAAGGTAAAAAACATGATGTGTATTTAGCTATGGATCCTGATCGTGAGGGAGAGGCAATAGCTTGGCATACTGCTCAGGCTTTGGATTTGAAAAATCCTAGAAGAATAATTTTTCATGAAATAACTAAAGATGCTGTTGTAAATTCAATTTCTCAGTCTACGAAGATAAACAAGGATCTTGTACAGGCTCAGATAGCTAGAAGAGTCTTGGATAGGTTAGTTGGGTATCAAGTTTCTGAACTCTTGTGGAAAAAGATTTGGTATGGTCTTTCTGCTGGTAGAGTTCAGTCAGTTGCATTGAGGCTAATTGTTGAAAGAGAAGAGGAGATAGAGGCTTTTGTACCTAAGGAATTTTGGGATGTTTTTGCAAATCTGGAGGACAAAGAAAGTAAAAAAGTAAAAGTGAAGGCACAGTTAGCTAAAAAGGAAGGGAAAAAATTTGTTCCTAAAGATGAAAAGGAAGTTCTGGATTTAGAAAAAGATATTAAAAAGAAAGACTTTGTTGTTCATAATGTTGAAAAAAAGGAAACAAGGAGGTATCCATATCCTCCTTTTACGACTTCTACTTTGCAACAAGCGGCGAACAATGTCCTTGGTTTTTCATCAAAAAGAACTATGGCATTAGCACAAGCCCTCTATCAGGCAGGCCATATTACATATATGAGAACAGATTCTGTAAACTTATCTAATCAAGCTATTAGCGCTATTAGAAAGACCATAAAGAGTGAATTTGGAGAAAAATACTTACCTGAAAAGCCAGTTTTTTACAAGACAAAATCAAGAAGTGCACAAGAAGCTCATGAAGCAATTCGTCCTTCTGACTTTGGTTTAAAAACTGAAATTATTAAACAAAAATTTGGTTCTGCAGAAGCCAAACTATATGATTTAATTTACGCAAGAGCTTTGGCTTCTCAGATGAATCCTAGGCTTGTTGAAGTTTTAAACGTAATTTTCAGAGTTGAAGGTGTAAGTAAGAAAAATTATGATTTTGTTTTGAAAGCTGAGAAGGTTTTGTTTGATGGTTTTAGCAAAGTTTTAACTATGAAGTCAAAAGATGCTGAGGGTTTTCAAACGGTTTCTGATATTAAAAAAGACCAGGTTTTTCTTCAAAAGGGAATAGAAAAGGAACAAAAGTTTACTAAACCAAAGGCTAGATATACTGAAGCTACGCTTGTTAAAACTTTGGAAAAATATGGAATAGGTCGTCCTTCAACATATTCTTCAATTATTAGTACTGTTCAGGATAGGGGATATGTGAAAAAAGAACAAAGGTATTTAATACCTTTGGATGTCGGAAGAGTTGTTAATTCTTTAATGCAGGGTAGTTTTGAAAGATTAGTTGATTATGAATATACTGCTGGTGTTGAAGATAGTCTCGATGCTATGGCAGAGGGTAAGGTTAAGTATGAGCCTTTTTTGGATAAAGAGTACAAGCTTCTTCAAAAAGAATTGAAAAAAGCTCATAAAGAGGTTGAAAAAGAAGATGTTGTAATTCTTGGGAAATCTGACGAAAAATGTCCGAATTGTGAGGGTAAGATGGTTGAGAGATTGGGTAGGTATGGAAAGTTCCTAAGCTGTGCGAAATTTCCGAAGTGCAAAGGTATGAAAGGTGAGGATTTGGAAGAGGATTTGGATAAAGAAAAGTACCTCAGGCCGAAAGAGTGTCCTAAGTGTAAGGGTAAAATGATTTTAAAAATGGGAAAGTATGGAAAATTCTGGGCTTGTGAAGGCTATCCTGACTGTAAGGGTGTTGTCCCTCTTCTGCTTAAGGAAAAATGCCCTGAATGTAAAAGCTCTTTAGTTGAAAGACAGGGTAAATGGGGGAAGGCTTTTACAGGATGTAGCGGTTATCCTAATTGCAAGTACATAAAAAAACACAAAAAGGCTTCAAAAAGCCAAAAAAAGAATTAAGTTTCACGCAAAAATTCCTTAACATACTCTCTTTAAAATAGAGTATGCAGCCTAGAGAAAAATTTCTAAAAATGGGTATAGATTCTTTGTCTGATGAGGAACTAGTGTCAATACTCATAGGATGGGGTGTTAAAGGGATTTCTTACGATTTGCTTTCAAAGAGAGTTTTAAAAGTTTTGAAAAAAAATAAATTTTCTTTTAAAAATCTTTCTCAATTAAAAGGACTTGGAAAAGTAAAAAGTATTCAGCTTTTATGCGCAATTGAACTTGGTAAAAGAATATACGGATATAGTTGTGAGAAAGCCATAGTTTCTAATACAGAGTTAGCTTTTAATCAATTAAGATATCTAGTAGATAGAAAACAGGAACATTTGGTAGCACTTTTTCTAAATGCCAGATATGAGCTTTTACAAAAGAAAACTTTATCTATTGGAACTGTGGATAGTTTAAACATTTTTCCGAGGGATGTAATAATCCCAGCATTAAAGCAAAATTCTGCCTTTGTTGTTTTAGGTCATAATCATCCATCCGGAACTTCAAAACCCAGCCAAGAGGATGTAGTTGTGAACGAAAATATTAAGAAGGCATTAGAGCTTGTAGGAATAAAGCTTTTAGACCATATAGTTGTTTCTAGGGAAGGATGGCAAAGTATTGAATAAAGGAGTTGACACAAATCCCTTTATGATGTAGTTTTGAACCAATGTTAGACAAAACTAAATACGAAAAAATCTTTAATCTGCTATGGACTGTGTTTTTACTGTTTCTGATATTTTTCATTTTTGGAAATAAAGACTTTGTTTATGGTGTTTCTTCTCTTCAAATAAATTTTTCGGGGAAAATAGTAACTAGTGAAGGTTTGGATATATCGTATGATCCACCTAGTTGTGTTTCTTCTTTGAGTGCTGATACCTGTGATTTTCAAATAAAGTTTTACAATCATCAAAGTGATGGTGAGGCTCCTCTCTTGGGTAGTGAAATTTTTGAAGATGTAGAGATTAATGACTACAGAGGCTATTTTAATTTAAAAATAGGTGGTGGTACATATACCCCTAATATTTACAGTAATATTAAAGATATTTTTTTAAATGAGGAAGATGTTTACATAGAAGTTCTTTTTGATGGTTCGGGTACGAGTGACTTTAATTTTGAAAATGATGAATTAGAAAGATTTTTAGTATCTCATAGCCCACTCAAGAGGATGGCGGTTGGAGCATCGCCTTATGCAATTAGTGCTAGAGGTGCGATAGATGAATTTCAACTTAAGGTTAAAACCGGGGGAGTTGGTACTAGCAAGGGTTTAATCTACTTTGATGGTGCGGAAAATGTTGTCAAAGTTTACGATGGAACACAATGGCAATCTTTGATTTATGATGGTTTGGGGGCATCGGCTTTGGCTGTTGGTAAAAGTGAACCAGATTCAGGATTTGTTTTTGATGTTTTGGGAGAGAGTCAGTTTTCAGGTAGGATTTTAAATAATCTTTCAAATGATAATTTACCGGAAGTATTAGGTGGTAGTGATAATGATCTAAGTGCTTCAACAAATTTTTACTTAAGTGATAATTATGCTTTTGTAGTTAAGGATGGTACTCCTGCTAGTTTGGAAATTTATGATATTGGTTCATCAAGAGACCCTACGTTAGTAAATTCTGCTTTTGCTCTGACAGGGTATGATGATGTCTATGATATTAAAGTTTTGGGTAGTTATGCGTACATACTTGCAGATGATTCCATACTAATCCTAGATGTTTCTGATGTGAATAATGTTTCTGTTCTTAGCTCCGAAAGTGTGGTGAATTCTAGTGGCTCAGCTTTGCTTTTAGATATTAAAGGCCGCTATGGTTATGTTGTGACTTCTGAAGCTTATCTTGTTATTTTGGATTTAAGTGGTACAAATCCTAAAGTACTTGGTTCTGTAGATATTGGCGGAATTGATGCTGTGGGTTTGGAAGTAGTTGGTAAATATGCTTACATTTTAGCAAAAAATTCTTTGGTTGTTGTTGATATAACTGACAAGGATACTCCCGTTATTGTTGATGAAGAAGAAACTTTATCCTTTTCCAATGCAAATTCTTTTTCTGTGTCAGGACGTTATGGGTATATAGCGACGGCTTCAAATTTTTATGTTGTTGATCTTTTAGACCCTGAAGATATTTCTGATGTTTCTACTGTGCCGTTCGGTGTTAGTAGTGTCACCTCAATAGTTATTTCAGGAAATAATGCTTTTGCACTTAATGCTTCTTCACCTTCATCACTTTTGACTCTTGATATATCTGATGTTCAGAGTTTAGCGATTTTTAATCCAGTTGCTTTTCCGAGTGGGTATAATAGTGGTAAAATGTTGCGTATTCAAGGTAAGTATGGTTATGCTCTTACGGATGGTGGACTTGCAGTTTTTGATTTAAAAGGTATAGAAACAAGTTCTCTTTTTGCAAATACTTTTGGTGCTTTTACTGGAACAATAGGGGGAGATTTTTCTGTATACAGGGATTTGACAGTTTCTGGAGGCGTGCACATAGGAACTGGGGGGATTTATTCTGGTGGCGATTTGGTTGTTGATGGTCAAGTTCGTATAGTTGATGGTCTTGCTGTTGGTACGGGAGATAGTGTGTATATTAATGCAGATGGATATTTGGTGGCTAGTAGTTCCAGTCTTCGTTACAAGGATGATGTTGAAAGCTATGGCAGCGTACTTTCTAGGTTGTCTAATTTAGATCTTGTACGATTTACTTGGAATGAACTTAGTGTTAGTGGAGGTAGAAGGGATGTTGGTATGATAGCTGAAGAAGTGGCTAAATATATTCCTGATTTGGTCAATTACAACATTTTTGGTCAACCTGAAGGATTGAGATACGACAGAATGGGTGCTTATGCCATAGCAGGGCTGAATGAATTGCAGATGGAATTTGATGATTTGAGAAGTAGTGTAATGGGGGTTCAAACTGAGCAAAAAACATATACATCTGAGTTGGAATTTGAAATTGGTTCTTTGGTAAGTCGTGATTTTTCTCAAGAAAATTCCATCGTATCATTTGAAGATGGTCACATACCATTGTATGGGATTGTAACAGAGGTTTTAGATTATGAGGAAGAGGATATTGAGGGGGATGTTGAAGAGGAGGCTGAAGGTTTTAATGATGA
>PWIP01000001.1 GCA_003560355.1 Candidatus Dojkabacteria bacterium
GAGTAATCGTAAAGCCTAAAGATACAACGGATGATGAAATAACGGTTATGGCTAAAGATATAGCTAGCGAAATACAGAAAAGTCAGACGTATCCTGGTACAATACAGGTAACCGTTATAAGAGAAAATAGAGCGGTTGAAGTGGCTAGCTAATTTGGTATTTAAATTTAATAATAAAAAAAATGATTAAGGTAATTTTTTTGGGAGATATTTGTGGTAAACCAGGTCGTAAAACGGTTGAAAAGGTTTTGCCTGAACTTAGGAAAAAAGAAGAAGCAGATGTGGTGATAGCCAATGTAGAAAATATTGCTCATGGTAAAGGAGTAACAGAAGCAACGGTTAAGGAAATTATGTCCTATGGTGTGGATTTTATGACATCAGGTAATCATATTTGGCAACGTAATGATTTTGAAGTTGTACTTTCTGGTGAATATCCAATTATTCGTCCACTTAACTATCCTGATGATTTACCAGGTAAAGGTTGGGGTGAAATAGACCTGGGTAATAAAGGTAAGCTTCTCGTGATGAATGTTATGGGATGGTGGGGTATGAATGAAAGGACTTTAAGTGAGCCATTTAGAGCTTTAGACGCCTTTTTAAGAAATATTAATTTGCAGGATTACAAAGGGATTATTGTAGATATGCATGCGGAATCTACTGCAGAAATGGTTTCTATGGGAGCTCATCTAGATGGTAAAGTTAGTGCTATTATTGGTACTCACACACACATACCTACAGCAGATGAAAGAATTTTACCAAACGGTGCAGCATATATTACAGATGTCGGCATGGTAGGTCCATTGAATTCTGTTCTTTGGGTTGATACAGATATTATTATTAAACAAAATATGTATCCGTATTCTTTACATCATGAAATTGTAGAAACAGGTCCTATGAGGTTTGATGCTGTAGTTGTGGAAATTGAAAATCATTCAAGAGCAAGGAATATTAGAAGATTTAACAAAATTATCACATAAAGACATTAGGACTATAGTATTATTCTATTGGATGTGCATCGCTTTTTTTTATCTAACGAAATGCTCTTTTGTTATACATTAAATAATATTAAATTTTTAATTATTAGGTTAAAAATTTTTTAAAATTTTTCATTTATTTTCTCCCTTTTTTAATGTATTTTGTTTTTGCCTCCCTCATGGTATTTTTTAAGTCTCTTGATTTATACCTTTTTATATCCCTCTCCTCTCTTTTCTCTTTTTTCTCATATTGCTCTCCTTTTTTTGTTTTCATTTTACAAAATTTGTTTTAAAGCCTAATAACTAGGGAAATATAAGTCTATGTTATAAAATCCTATAAACAAAACACATATTGACTTTTATGCTGATTTAGTTTAACTTACGCACAGAATTTCGTTTTTGAATGCGAGATTCTATCTCTAAAGAAAGGAGGACACATCTATGTTGAAAAAAGAAATTGTCAACAAAGTAGCTGATGAAGCTGGTTTGACTAAAAAGCAAGCAGCTGCAGCGGTCGAATCTTTCTTGGGTGCAGTCAAAGGTTCTCTTGCTAGAGGTGACTCTGTACTTTTGACAGGTTTTGGTAAGTTTGAAGTGAGAACTAGAGAATAACGAGAAGGTATTAATCCAAGAACCTTGGAGAAGATAACCTTGCCACAGTCTAAGTACCCTGCATTTAAAGCGGGTAAGGCCTTAAAGGCTGCTGTAAAATAACTGCCGGTATTACTCTTTAGATAGAGTAAGACGAGGCCCTGTGCAATTGGCAGGGTCTCGGTTTTTTTAGTTGCATATACAAGTGAAATTTAATAGACTGTTCGTATGAGAGATTTGATAATTCCTTCTAAACGTAATAACTACAATCCTTTCTTTTCCACTAGAGTAGCTATGGTAATACTTACCATATGGGTTTTATTAGCAAATAGCTTTTCTGGAATTTTAATAGAGAGCTTTGGTGTGTATGCAACCAATATGAATTCGGCTCGTATTATTCAGTTAACCAACGAAGAACGAGCTAAAAGAGGTTTGAACCCTTTGAAGTCTGATGCTAATCTTGCATCTGCAGCACATGCAAAAGCTAATGATATGTTTGAAAAGCAATATTGGGATCATTTTGGACCAAATGGTGAAAGTCCATGGGATTTTATTAGAGGTTCGGGTTATGAATATGTATATGCAGGAGAAAATTTAGGGAAAGGATTTACAACTTCTGAAGGGGTGCATCAAGCTTGGATGGCTAGCCCAACACATAGAGATAACATTATTTCAGCGAATTATGAAGATATAGGTGTTGCAATAGTTAGTGGTGAATTACATGGGGAAAAACTTATCCTTGTCGTTCAGATGTTTGGTAATCGTTCCCGCCCTCCAACGACTGAAAGTCCAGTTGTTGGTCAAACAGTTCAAGAAATAGAAGAAGTTGTTCAAGAGACGAGACCAACACCAGCTCCAACACCTTCTCCAGCTCCACAACCACAAAGAGAATCAGAATATATTCAAGGCGATTCTGAAGATGGGAAGACTAAGAGTATACGCATAGTTTATCCTGAAGAGGATGTGACATATACAGACCCTCAGATTCCAGTCAAAGGAGAAACTGAAAATTTTAATATGGGGGAAACAATCCAAATAATAAAGGACAATTCAGTATTAGGCGAAACTAAAGTAGAAAGAGATGATGTTTGGGAATTTAGAAGTTCACATGATTGGAAAGAAGGAAGAAATTATATAGATGCAGTAATCTCATATGATGATGAACAATACAGAGATTCTGTTAAGTTCTTCATAAAATCCTCTCCACCAGAAGTATTAGGAATTGATGTTCAACAAAAGGAAGGGAAATTTTACATTGTTGTAGATGTTGAGGAAGATGCTCAGGAAGTTTCTTTGATTATGGGCTCAGACATTATTGAAGGAGATATAGTTGATGGAACTTCTGATTTTGTTGTTTTAGAGGAAGAACTTAGCGAAACAGTTTTTCTTGTGGTTACAGATAAATACGGTAACTTTGTTCAAGAAGATATAACGGATTATTTCGTAGAAAGAGAAATTGAAGGTTCTTTTTCAATAGCGGGGTTTATTAATTTCAATATATCTTCTGTTCAGAGATTTATAACGGTACTTCTAGCTACTTTTGTTTTAGGTATTTTGTTAGTACAAGTCTATTTTTATAACAGGGAAGATAAGCTTAAGGAAAAAAGTGGAGATTTCCTTATGGTTGGAATTTGGTGGTTAGTATTCCTTTTTGGCTCATTTATAGGTTATTCTGGTACTATATATTAAAAAATATATTATGAAATTTTTAAAAAATTATCGTAGAGAAATCATAGTAATGCTTTTTTTGGTAGCTTTACTATTTATTTTAAATTCTACTTACTTTGTTTTAAATTTTCAGAATTTTCTCCTAATCACAGGCTTAGGACTTTTACTTTTAATTATATGGTTTGTAGCTGTTTATTTACTCTATGCAAACAAGAAAGTTAAAAGATATGGAGAAGTACTTTTAAGAGTTAGGTTAGAAGAAAAATTTTTTAAGTTTTTTATCCTACCCTCACTTTTTTACCTGTCAGTTGCATTTACGGTATTTTTTAGTAAATCAGAAAACTTAAATATTTTCATAATTCTTTCCTTTGGAGCAATACTTTTAGTTTTACTCATACATGTACGTACATCATACGAAAAGATTCACTATATATCTTCACTTACAAAAATTGTTTATGATGCTGTGCTAATAATGCTCTTTTTTCTACTTTTGTTTTCTGCAACTAGTTATGGAATTGTCGGAGTTCAAGGTGTATATTTTGCTTCTGGTTTAGGTATTTTACTATTGCTATACAAGTTAGTTCTGAACAATCAGCTTTGTTTACAAGGTTATGTTTTGATATTTTCTTCGACATTGCTTTTATTTGTTGTTGGTAATTTAATCATGGGTTTTAATATATTTGTTTTCTCTGCAGTACTTACAGTAGCCTTTTATTTAGTTGTTGCTATGTGGACTATTCGATTACAAGGATACACTAGGTGGGCAGATTATTTCTCACCGATAATTTATGCTTTAATGATTTTAATTTTAATATTTGCACTTTAATTATGGATATTGCGGTGATTAAAATAGGGGGTTCAATACTTTACGATAATGATTTGAAATTGAATGTTGATTTTTTAAGAAAAATCATTCATTGGTTTCAAAACCAAGATGATTATGCAAGTGTTGTCTTTGTAACTGGTGGAGGTAGATTAAGTAGGTTTTTGTTGAATCAAGTAAAAGAAGATATTAATTCCGATTCTCCTAAGCACAGGGTTGGTATAAAGGTTTCAAGAGTTAATGCAATAATGTTTTTTGGATTATTTAATGATAATGAGGTTGAATATTTTGAATCAACTTCTGAACTTTGTGCAAGTATTAAAAAAGGTAAAAAAGGCGCTCTCATAGGTGGTGTTTTGGAGGGCTGGAGTACAGATATGGTCGCAGCAAGTATAGCTTGTGATTTAGGTGTTAAGGAGGTAAAGAAAATTTCTAACATAGATTACATCTATTCTTCCGATCCTTACAAGTATGAAGATTCTGAACCTTTTGAAACGCTGACTTGGGAAAAATATATCAAACTTTTTCATGAGCAAATAGGTTACAAGCACAAACCTAATATGAGTGCTCCAATAGATATAGAGTGTTCGCTTTTTTGTAAAGAAAAAGATATAGCTTTTAGAGTATCTGGAGGGGAACTAACTTCTGATGTGGTAGATTTATTAAATTCAGGAACTTTAGTTTCTAAATAGAGACTAACTGCTTTCTATTTTCATAATAGTATATTTTCTTTTGCCTGCTGGTGTTTTTATTTCTATTTCATCATTAACAGATTTGCCTATTAACGCAGAACCCATAGGAGATGTACTTGAAATTTTTTTCTTTGAAGGATTCGCCTCTGTATCTCCGACAATTTGAACAGTCATATCAACTCCATTTCCAGCTTTAATCGTTACTTTATGCCCTATACAAATTGACTTTGTACTATTGCAACCTTTGACGATTTCGGCATTTTTAATAATATCTGTCAATTCCTCTATTCTCGCGTTATTAGCATAAGAATCTTCTAGAGCAAGACTATACTCATCATTTTCGCTCAAATCTCCCTGCTCAACAGCTGAGCGTATAACTTCATTTATTTCTTTCCTACGGACATTGGTTCTGTAGTCCAACTCTTTTTTGAGTTCTTCTAGACCATGAGCCGTAAGTTGCATTTTTTGTTTTTCTTTCTTTTTTGTCATAGGTCGGTATATTATATAGAACTTTCTGAAAAAGTCAATTTGTGTTAAAATGACAACCTAACACAGTATAGCCGCCATCGTCTAGTGGTTAGGACATATGATTCTCAATCATAAAACCTGGGTTCAATTCCCAGTGGCGGTATTTATCTAAAATACATTTAACAATGGTTCAGTTTGATATTATAACAATTTTTCCAAAAAGTATAAGTAGTTTTTTAAAGGAGGGAATTTTTCGTATTGCTCAAGAAAAAGGTTTAGCAAAAGTCAGAGTTTTTGACTTAAGAAATTGGACGCATGATAAGCATAGGAAGGTTGATGATACTCCATATGGTGGTGGTGCAGGAATGGTTATGAAGATAGAACCGATAGATAGAGCAATTAAAGATTTGCGAAAACTTGGTTCAAAAGTTATCGCTATGACACCACGAGGAGAGACTTTAAATCAAAGAAAACTCAATGGATATTTAAAAGAAGAAGAAAATCATTACATCATACTATCTGGACACTATGAGGGTATTGATGAAAGAGTCTATGAAAGCCTTGTTGATTACGAGATTTCAATAGGGGATTTTGTCCTTTCTGGGGGGGAATTACCAGCGTTGGTTTTTGTAGATGCTTACTTAAGATTAATTCCAGGAGTACTTGGAAACAAACAATCTTCTCAGGATGAATCATTTGAAGGAGATAAGTTGGAATATCCCCAGTATACTAAACCCGAGATTTATGATGAAATGAAAGTTCCGGATGTTTTGTTAAGTGGTAATCATGAAAAGATAAAAAAATGGAGAGAAAAAGAAGCACAAAGGATAACAAAACTTAAACGCCCAGATTTGTTAAAATAGTATATAATTTTTAATACTTTAGCTATGGCTACTATGATTGAAAAAATAAGGCAGGAGAGAATTGAAAAATTGAAAAAACTCAGAAATCTGGGTAAGGAACCATTTCCTGCAAGGGTCAGTAGAACTAATGAGAATAGTGAAATTATAAAAAATTTTAACAAATTTAAAAACTCTGAAGTAACTGTAGTTGGAAGGATTATGTCATGGAGAGATATTGGTGGAATTATTTTTGCAAATATTCAAGATGAAGGTGCTAAGATACAACTTTACATAAAAAAAGAAAATCTCTCACAAGAACTTTGGAAAGAGTTAAAACTTTTTGATATTGGAGACTTTGTTCAAGCAATGGGGAATGTTGTAAAAACAAAAACAGGAGAAATTTCTGTAGAAGTTTCAGACATTAAAGTAATATCAAAAGCTATCCGACCATTACCAGAAAAGTGGGAAGGCCTTAAGGATGAAGATTTAAGATTCAGAAGAAGATATCTTGATATGACAATGAATCCTGAAGTACGTGAAAGGTTTAAAAGAAGGTCAGAGTTTTGGCAAGCTACGAGAGATTTTTTAAACGAAAGAGGTTTTGTTGAAATTAATATACCAGTTTTAGAACACGTTACAGGTGGTGCTGATGCCAAACCTTTTGTTACACATTACGAAGATTTGGGAGAGGATATTTATCTGCGTATTTCTCATGAATTGCCTCTTAAGAGATTAATAGGTGGGGGTTTTGAAAAAGTCTATGACATTGGAACTAGATTTCGAAACGAAGGATACAGTGATGAGCATTTGCCTGAGCATGTGGCAATGGAATTTTACTGGGCATATGCTGATTACAAGGAAGGCATGAAATTAACTGAAGAAATGTTCAAATATATTTTAAATAGAATATATGGAACGCTTAAATTTAAAATACGTGATTTTGATGTTGATTTAAATAAGAAGTGGGAAGTTGCAAATTTTGAAGATTTGCTAACAAATGAATATGGAGATATTGATATATACAACGACGATGTTGAAGATTTAAATAGAATACTCAAAAAAAATGATGTTGATTTAGGAGATGATATTAGTAGGGCTAGAGTTGTTGATCATTTGTGGAAATTACTTAGGAGAAAAACCCCGGGTCCACTCTTTGTCATTAAAATACCAAAATTTCTTTCTCCTCTGGCTAAAACAGATCCAGAAGATTCTAAAGTAGTTGAAAGATTTCATCCAATTATCGGAGGTAGTGAAATGGCAAATGCATTTTCTGAGCTAAATGACCCTCTTGATCAGCTTGAAAGATTTCTTGAACAGCAAAAAATGCGAGATGCTGGTGATGAAGAAGCTCAAATGCTAGATATTGATTTTGTTGAAATGCTTGAATATGGAATGCCTCCTGCTGTGGGTTTTGGTATGTCAGAGAGGGTTTTTTGGCTTTTTGAAGGAGTTACTGCTAGAGAAGGAGTCCCATTCCCACAACTCAAAACAGAGTTTGATAGAACAACTTTAAACATTTACAAGGATATAAAGGGATATTTTAATAGAAAAAAGAAGAAGAAATAATGGAATCTGTTAAGAATTTAGTGAGAAAAGATGGAAATTTTAAAAAGGATTTTAAAAACAGGCATAAGTACGTAACCAAAGAATTTCAAGATTATGGATATCGTATAGCTCACAAACTTGGAGAATTAAAATCTGTTAGTCTTTACATAAAACTTGCGAAAGAAAAACCAAGGTCTTGGATGGAACAAGCTTTTTCTTTTGCAATTGATTATCCAAATGCAAAGAACAGAGGTAAGCTTTTTATGTGGAAGCTCAAAGAAATAGAGGATGAGCATAAAAAGAAAATTGCTAAAAAGGTTAAAAAGTAATAAAATAGCTAATCATGTTGGATGCAAAATTAATAGTTGAAAAAACAGATTTTGTTAAGGAGGGTCTTTTGAAGAGGATGGCTCCTGAAGATTTGAATCTTGAAGAAATAGTTTCCCTTTATGATGAAGTTAAGAAGAAGAAAAAGGATTTTGAAGACCTTAGAAGTAAACAGAAGGGTTTTAATGACAAAATGGCAAAGATAGAAAAGGGTTCTGATGATTTTAAGGGGATGATAGAAGAATTAAAGCAAATTTCCCAAAAAGTTAAAAAACTAGATATAGAGGTTAGGGAGTTAGAAACTACTTTAAAATCTAAGCTAGAAATTTTACCCAATATCCCTGATGAAGATGTTCCTTCTGGTGAAAAAGAAAATAATGTTGTTGTTGAGGAAGTTGGAGAAAAAAGAGACTTCAGTTTTAAATTTAAAGACCATGTTGAAATTTGTGAAAGTTTAAATCTTGTTGATTTTGAAAGAGCTGCTAAATTAGCGGGTTCTCAATTTGCTATGTATGTTGGAGAAGGTGCTAAATTGGAATGGGCTTTAATCAATTTTTTCATAGATGAACATTTGAAAGATGGTTATGAAATGATTTTGCCCCCTCATTTACTTGTTGAGGATTCTGCATATACTGCTGGACAATTACCGAAGTTTAGAGATGATGTATATTGGGTACAAGATGGTAATTGTTTACTACCTACTGCTGAGACAGCATTAGTTAATATATACAGAGATGAAATTTTAGACGAAAAATATTTGCCTAAAAAGTTTTTTGCATATACCCCTTGCTATAGAAGAGAAGCGGGGAGTTACAGAGCAAATGAAAGAGGTTTAATGAGGACACATCAGTTTAATAAAGTGGAAATGTTTCAATACACAACTCATGAACAATCACCGAAAGCATTTGAAGAACTTGTTGAGAAGGCGGCAAATCTTGTTAAAAAATTAAATCTTCATTACAGAATTTCTAAACTTGCAGCTGGAGACTGTTCCGCACCTGCAGCAAGAACTTATGACGTTGAAGTTTGGATACCAGCCATGGAGCAATATTATGAGGTTAGCTCTGTTTCAAATGTAAAAGATTATCAGGCTAGAAGAGGTAATATTAGGTATAAAAGTGAGAAGGATGGTTCAAAATTTGTTCATATGTTAAATGCTTCTGGATTAGCGACGAGCCGACTAATGGTTGCCCTTTTAGAAACCTACCAAAATGAAGATGGTAGTGTTAGTGTTCCTGAGGTTTTACAGAAATATTTAAAAGGTAAAAAGAAAATAGAAAAAGCTTAGTACATATGAATAGAATTATTCATAAAAAATGTAAAAAAACAGAAAAGAATTTTCCAATTTTTACTAAAGTTAAAGAAAATCCCATCGTTTTAAGTTGGTTAAAAAAAAGTTATTTTGTAACAAAGAAGATGGATTTTACAGAGCATGGTTTTAATCATGCCGAGTTTGTTGCGAAAAGAGCTCAGTATATTTCTTCAAGCATAGGTTTGTCTAAACACAATCAAGATCTTTCTATGACAGGAGCTTTGTGTCATGATATTGGTAATTTCCTCTCAAGAACCCACCATCATTATTTTGGTAGTATTTTGTTTTTCAATATATTTCAAAATTATATTGATATAAAGGATTTGACAATTTTAATGCAAGCTATTGCAAATCATGATAAAGAGGGGATGAAGTTTACTCATCCTGCATCAGCCATAACAGTTATAGCAGATAAATCTGATGTTAGAAGAGAGAGAGTTTTAGAAAATGACCTAGAAAAAATCAAAGAAAGTATTCACTATAGAGTAAATTATGCAACTGTGGACAATGAACTTTTGGTAGATAAAAAAAAGAAAACAATAACTCTTAAGTTAAAAATAGA
>PWIP01000025.1 GCA_003560355.1 Candidatus Dojkabacteria bacterium
AGCTTGCTTTATTTTTTTTGTTGGAATTTTTAATTCCAAAGCAACAGCAATTGAAGCCATTATGTTATGAATATTGTATCTACCTTTTAGATTTGTAGAAAATTTTTGTCTTTTTTTGTTTATAGTTAGGAAAAAATCCATATCCTTATCATCTGTTACAAATTCATCAGCTTTAATATCAGAGTTTTGAGTAAATCCATAAGTAATGATTTTGCGATTTAAATCTGTAGCTAATTCACAAAGAGGTTTAAATGATTGATCATCTTTGTTTATCACAACAATACCGTCTTTTTTTGTGTAATTTATGAGTTTGCTTTTCGTTTTTAAATATTTTTCATATGTTTTATGATAGTCTAGATGTTCATGGCTTACATTTGTAAAAACAGCGAATTTGTATTTAATCCCTGCAACTCTATGCTGGTGTAAACCGTGTGAAGTTGTTTCCAAAATTACGTACTCTATCCCTTCTTTTACCATAATATCTAAGAATTTTTGTAAATCTTTTGGAGCAGGATTTGTTACGTGAAAATCCAGGGGGAACTCTTTCTCTTGTGTTTTTACATTTAAAGTTGATATTATACCTACTTTAAATCCAGTTTCTTTGAGAATTGTGTAAATGATATTTGCCGTAGTAGTCTTGCCATCAGAACCTGTTACTCCTATGATTTTTAGCTTTCTTGATGGATTGCCATATTTTTTACAATAGTAAAGTGCAACAAAATAGTGTTTCCAGTTTTTTATTTTCTGAGGGATAATATTTGTATTCATCTTGTGAGTATACGATAGAACGGAGTATAATTAAAGTCCAATATTTTGTTCTTTTTTTTGATAGAATACACATATGAAGATAGAGTTAATGGGTAGAAGTATAAATTATGAATGTAAAGGAAGTGGTGATGCGATTTTGTTTGTACATGGTTGGGGTGGTGATTTGCATAGTATGGATGGTCTTTATGGGCATTTTGCAAAAAATTACAAATGCTATAGATTAGATTTACCTGGTTTTGGTAAAAGTGAAAATCCAGAACCCGACTGGGGTATTGCTGAATATTCCAACTTTGTTAAATCATTTATAGATGAAGTTATTAAATCAAAAGTTATATACTGTGGGCACTCCTTTGGTGGTTCAATAGGGATATATTTAGCTGCGAATTTTAAAATTATAGAAAAAATGGTTCTCTTAGCTCCAGCATTTAGAAGAAAAGGTGAGGTTAAAACTTCCTTTTCAGAAAAAATCCCCCTCTATTCAAAACTAAAACCTGTACTCTACCCTTTTAGAAAACTAGGCTATTCTATTTTTTACCCAGGTTCTCAGGTTTTAAGATACCCTCATTTAGAAGAGAACTTTAAAAAGCTCGTAGTACAAACTCTGGTTCCAATATTACATAAGGTAGAAGTCAAAACTTTGATAATTTGGGGTAATACAGATCTGTTTGTTCCTGTAAAGGATGGATATTTTTTACATAAAAAATTAAAAAACTCTGAATTAAAAGTTTACGAAGGTGTGAATCACAATATACAAATGGCAGAAACAGAAAAGGTAATAGAAGATATAACTTGTTTTTTAAATAAAGGATGATATATATACTTTTTTTAACAGCAATTGTTTCTTACATTTTTGCTTTAAAGCAAATTTACCAACTTCAAATAACAGAATATCGTTTTGATAGATTTATGACTATGCTTAGAGATTCTGGCTTTGGTAGTTTAATTTATCCAAAGATTGTTTTACCTGCAAAGACTGTTCGTAATATTCTGATTGCCGCATTATCTTTAATTTTTCTTTTACTTTTCAACTACATAATTTATCTACTTTTGTGGGAAAATATCTTGTTAATAATTTTTTTCGCTTTGCTAAATTATTTTATTGCAAAAGATTTCGTTTTTTCAGCGTCCACTATTATCACCCCATTTGCAAATATTTTTAGAGAAAAAACTATTAAACAAGCAAAAGAGATAGTTGAAGGTTTTGATGGTGAAATAATTGGTGTTACAGGTTCTTTTGGAAAAAGTTCAGTAAAGGAATTTCTTTATCAGATTTTTTCTGAAAAATACAGTATGGAAAGAACAGCTGGAAACAGAAATACAGACATTGGTGTTGCTTTGGAAATTAAGGAGAAGCTGAATGAAAAATTGGATTTTTTTGTTTGTGAGATGGGTGCTTACAAAATTGGGGAAATTGAAAAAATTTGTAATTTTGTTAAACCTAAATACGGGATTTTGACGGGAATAGGTAATCAGCATATGGATTTGTTTGATAGTATTGAAAACTTAGTTTATGCGAAATCTGAATTGCTTAGGTCTTTGCCTGAGAACGGTGTTGCAGTAGTTAATATTGATAATGATTACAAAGCTAAACTTTTGGAAAATGTTAAAGCCAAAGTAATTACATATGGTTGGAATGAGCAAGCAGATTACAGAATTTTAGATTTGAAGTACAAAAAGAGGATGATGTTTGTTGAATTTAGTGCTTTTGAAAAAAAATACAAATTTACGACAGCACTTCTTGGTAATCACCAGGCTGTAAATCTACTCGGAATTATAGCATTGGGTCTTGAGCTAAAAATGGGTTACGAAAATATTGAAAGAGCAATAGCCAAAATGGAACCTTTGGAAAGTAAGCTTTCTCTACACACTGGTTTTAATGGCGTTACAATATTAAACGATGGTTACAATTCAAATCTAGAGGGTTTCCTTTCTGCTTTGGAAGTTGCGAAAGGTTTTGAGTCAAAGAAGAAGTATGCTTTTAGTTATGGTATTTTTGAATTAGGTCAGGAAAGAGAAAAAGCATATCGTAAAGTAGTAGAGTCTGTTTTAGAAGGTAATATTATTCTTCTAACTTTGGACAAGAGGTTTTTAAGGTTTAATGATGAAAATGTAATTTACATGAAATCTGAAAAAGAAGTTATGGACTTTTTATCTAAAAATTTGAAAAAAGGAGACTTCTTCCTTTTAGAAGGTAGATGTACTCCAGAATTCTTAAATTTTTTAAATATGGAAAAATATGAATTACAAGATTGAAAAAGTAGAAGATGGTAAAGCTTGGAATATTTTTGTCAAAAAGCAAGAAAATTCAAACATACTTTCCTCATGGGAGTGGGTTGAATTTGAAAAAAATTTGGGCTTTGATGTACAGGCTTTCAGTATTGGACAAGAGGGGCTTTTTGCAATTAGGGTTGTAAATGCAAAGAAGGGGAAATATTTAATATCAAAACAGAATGCTTTTTTGAATTGGGAAGATGAAGATATGGTCTTTTCTTTAATAGCTTTTTTAAAACTAAAGTGTGAAGAAAAAAACTGCAAGTTTTTTAGAATTTCTCCTCCTCTTTTAAAGTTCGCGAAATATGAAAAGCTTTTTTCTAGTTATGGTTTTAAAAAAGCTTTGCTTAATTCTGCTGATGGGCAATTGACGATAATTCTTGATTTGCAAAAAAGCTTGGATGAAATTCAAAAAGATATGCGTAAAAATACTAGATATTTAATTAGAAAGGCAGAGAAATTTGGTGTTGAGGTTTTGCATACAGATGGTTCAGAATATCTAGATGTTTTTGAAGAAATTTACAATGAAACTGTTAAGAGACATCAGTGGGATGCGAATGAGTTTGACTATATTAAAAGACAATATGCATTTTTTTCTCCTAAGGGCATGTCTAGAATGTTTGTTGCAAAATACAAGGGTAAAATTATGGCAGTATCAATATTCACAAGGTTTAAAAATGAAGTAATATATCACCATAGTGGTTCTTTTTTGTCAGAAATTCCTGTAATGTATGCTCTAATATGGGAAGCGATTAAATATTACAAGGATTTGGGTGTTAAGGAATTTAATTTTTTTGGAGTTTGTGAAAAAGATGATATTAAGCATCCTTGGTATGGTCTTTCATTGTTCAAAAGAGGTTTTGGAGGCCAAGAAAGAAGATTATTAGATACTTATGACTATCCAGTTTCTAGAAGCTATTATCTTATTAGGGGTATTGAAGGTTTGCAAAAAATTACGATGTCTTAACCCTTTTCATTGTTATTGTAGGTATTTTGATTGCACCTTCATGTGTTTCTTCTGAATTTGGTATAATCTCAAATCCAAATTTTTTATAAAAATTTATAGCTTTTTTGTTATAAACGGCAGTTTTAACGAAGATTTCTTTTGAATTTTCGTAATATTTAAGAACTCTTTTCATTAAAGCCTCCCCTGCGCCTTTTCTTTGATATTTTGGCAAAACATAAATTGCTCCAAGAATGTTTTCATCCCTTACAGATGCGAAACCAACGATTTTATTATTTATTTCAATAACCCATGTCTTGGTTTTACCTGTATTTTGCTTTTTTGAGACTCGTTTTTTGAATTTTTTCTCTATCTCCTCATATTTAATTCCATATTTTTCGTTAGGGTAGGTGTCTAGCCACGTTTCTCTTGTTATATGAAACAAATCTTCCATATCTTCGTCTCTCTTTGCCCTGATTTTCATGTTTTCTAGATGCTAATTATATAAATCCAAAAACCAATAATTGCAGTAATCAATCCAAAAAGCCAGAATCTCATTACCACTTTTTCTTCACTCCAACCTTTTATTAAATAGTGTAGATGTAAAGGAGCCATTTTGAAAAGTCTTCTTCTGAAAATTGATTTATAAATTGATTGAAGCAATGAAGAACCTATTTCAATAACGAAAGGAAGGCCAATAATTGGAAGAAGAAATATCTTGTCTTGTAAAAATGCTATTGTTGCCAGAAGAGCCCCCATTGAAAGAGACCCTATATCCCCCATTTCTATTCTTGCTGGTTTGATATTAAAATACAAGTAAGCTATTAAAGAGCCAATAATTGTTGCTAAAAGTAGCGCTATTTCAGTTTGTTGTTCAATTATCGCAATGAGAAGAAAAGCACTGTAAGATGATATCAAAAGTCCTGAAGAGAGTCCGTCCATTCCGTCAGAAATGTTTACCGCATTTGACATTGAGATTATTGTAAAAATGATGAAGAATGGCATTAGGAAACCTATTTCAAAATCTCCTAGAAAAGGGATCCAAATTGTTGAAATGCCAAGATAGCTAAAAAGCCAGAATGCAACAATTCCACCCGTTAGTGTTTGTACTATAATTTTTTCACCAGCATGAATACCCTTGCCCGGATATGACCCTAGTTTATACCAGATGTTTTTGTATGCTGACCAGGGTATAAGTAGGGCTAACCAAACTCTTTTCTTCCAATTTTTGTGTATCATTGCTAGCCTTATGTGTTTGTGAAGTGGTCGTACTAGCCTTTTTCTTCCAAAAATATTTAGTAAATCATCAAGAGCTCCAAGGGTTGCCGAGATTAGTAAAACAATAATTGGAATGTATGTATATGTATTCCAGTTTAAAGTTAGTGTTACTACTAGTGTTGTTATGATTATTATTAGACCGCCCATAATGGGAGTACCTTCTTTTTGGGTTCTTTCGCCAACAATAGATGAAAAATCATTTTCTATTTTACGAACAACGTTTAGTCTGTAAAGGATATTAATTATTAATGGAGCTATTGCAAAAGCAAAGAAGGTTGAAAGTAGTATTATTGTTATTGCTTCAGTCATTATTCTTTAACAAAAAATTTAGGTCTTCTAATACCATTATCGTTTTTTTCTTTCAGAAACTGCTTTAATGTCCAACAAACTCCATCTTTATCTTTTTCTAGCCATTTTTGATGCTCTAAATCTTTCTTCTTGTTGACTATTTTAATTTTACCCCTCTTTATGCCATTGTCCTGTCCATAGTGTTTTGTTGAGTGTATATATTCTATTTCCTTTTCGTTTACATTAGTTATTATTGCAATATGATGTCCTCTTTCAATACCTTTTAACCTTATTAAATCACCTATTTGTACATTTTCTAACTCTACAGGTATTGAGTTAAATTTGTTTGTAAGTAAATCTGCATTAATATTTTCTATTGGCCTTAAAGCTATTATTATTCTTTTAAGAAAAGACATTTTGGGAAAAACTACGTTAGTTCTTAAGTTTCCTTTCTTTTCAGATTTGACCCAAGTATCAAGTATATGTGCTACTAATCCAGAGCAATCCACGCCTATGCCTTCTTTTTGCATAAATTCTCTGATTTCGTTTTCTGAGGTTTTTTTTAAGTTAAAGTTTCTTAGTTTTGCAAAGATATTAACTTCTTCCTCTATTTCTTGAGGAGTACCCTTTCCTACAAGAGATCTTAATTCTGCCCTAGCGTGTTTTACATTAATATGATAGGGGGTTTTAACCTTTTTACCATTTATATTTAAATTAAAATAGTCCTCTATTAGTTTTATTACTTCTTTAGGTAATTTTTTCATTTTGTCATTTTTATATTCTTATTTATTTTTTCCAAAACTTTCTTTAAATCTTTCTTTAACTCTCCTTCTTTTGTAACTATACCATCTAAAGTTTGTATTCGTGCTATTTCATGGTCAGGGCTAACAAGTTGTCCTTCTTTTGTCGCTAGTACTAAATATTCTCCAGGTATTATATCTTGAATATTATATCCTTCTCCAGTCCTTATGAAACGATCTGCATGTTGCATATATATTCCTTGTTCAATATTTTCAGAAACTTTTTGTTTTGATTTTTTTGTATTACGAATAAATATTTGTGAAGCATCTATTGGTATTATTGCAAGTTTATTCTGTTCTTCAATATACCTTTGTATATTTTTGTTTGCTAGTCCTTTGTGAAAATATCTATTTAAAAATCTGATGTATGGAGTATCTTGTTCAAAGAGAAATTCTGCAATGTGGAAGGCTTGAAGAGGGATAAATTCTTCATTGAGCATAAGTTTTGTATGCATTGGTGTTGAAGCTGGTTGTCGGGCATTTATTTCAATTAAATAGATTCTTTCTTTTGGAGTAATTATGAAGTCTACACCTAACATCCCCTTGTATCCAACTGATAGTAATTCTGCTTCTATTTTTTTGAGTATTTCTTGTATATGCTTTTGATTTTTTTGAGATATTTTTTCAGGATATTGCCAATCATTTCCAATCGTACCACCCTTTTTTGAAGTGAATTCTTTAATCCCCGTTATTTGATATGAAATACCTCCATATACAATTCCAAATCTTGTTACACAAGCATTTAGAGTGTACACATCGCCTTGTACAAATTCTGCTATTCTTGCAAGTCTGTTGCTGTATTTTTCTCTCTCTTTTCTATAGTCTTTTTCATTTTCTATGAAAAAAGTATTGTTACCTGTATGACCTCTGTTGTATTGAATAACCATTTTATCTCCTAGTTTTTCTTTTAATTTTGAGTAATTGGTTTTATTTAGCGTTGAGATTATGGTTTTTGGAAAAAAGGATTGAAGTGTTTTTAAACTATTATACTGTGATATTTTTAATTCAAATCTCTTGTTTAGTGCAGACGTTGTATTTAGAAGTTTGTAGCCTAATTTTTCACAGGTCTTTTCTATTTGTAAAGATACTTTAAAAACAATGATGTTTGGTTTTGCATCTCCTGGAGTGTTTCTTCTAATATATTCTTGTACTTTTGCATTTTGTAGAATTTTGTTTGAATTGCGAAATATTGGATTGGGTTTTTTCTCTTCTCTTGCCAGGGAAAAAACATTTATACCTTTTTCAATAGCTACATCAAGTAGAGGATTGTCATCAGAGCATACTATGTGGTAACCACCGATTATGTTTTCTAGCCCAAGTGCCCTTTCAGGGTCATTGCAAACGAAAAATATTGGTTTATTTAACTCCTCCATTTATTTTCTTCCTGTAAATATACATAATGGTTTTTTTATTTTTAACCCCTTTCGCTTTGCTTTTTTAATTGCTGCGATTGTTAAAGCACTTTCATTTGATGTTTCAATGCTCTCTTTTTCCAAAATTTGTTGAGCTTGATGAATTTCTTCATCGCTAATAACCCACCCTTTCCCATTAGTTTTTTTAATAATTTCCACTATTTCTCTCTTTCTATGCCCCACTTTATCAACTATGGATTCAGCTATACTATGTTTACTTGTTTTGTAATCTTTGTCAAATTCAGAAACCAGGGTGTTTACTTTTGCAGTCTGAATTATATTAAAGGGTTTTTTAATATTCAATCCTTCGTATATGCCTTTCGCTGTTGTTCCACTAGATGTTGGTATGAATATGCTGTCAAAATCTTTATCGTTTATCTCATAACCTATTGTTTTAAAACCCTCATATCCATATTTATCTGTTGAACCTCTTAGGAAAATTAGGTTTTTGTTTTTGGCAAATTGAAATGCTTCACTTAAGGGTTTTAGAGAAAAGTGAAAGTTGTAGTTTTCAAATTCTGAGTTTTTTCTTTCTAAATGAGGTATGATTTTTTTTAAGCGAAGGAATTTTTCGTTTGTGATTTTTGAAGAAAGAAAAATGTGAAGTTTTTCACTCCTCCCTTTGAGTAAATTTATTGCACTAATACCACTATTCCCAGAGGAGGAAATTACAAATTCTGTTTTTCCTTGTTGTAAGTGTGCTGAGATTTGAAATGCCAAACCCCTGTCTTTATGTGAACCTGTTGGATTGAAGTCTTCTCTTTTTAAGTAAATGGTTTTAAGATTTAAGGCTTCTGCCAAATTTCTGTTTTCTTCCAATGGAGTATTGCCTTCAGAAAGAGAAAGTCTGAATTCTTCTTTGACAAAAGGTTGGAGTAGTTTAGCATGGAGCCAAATTCCAGACATATTCATTTATTCAAAAGTTATTCTACTCAAAAATTCTTCATTTAGATTCATCATTTCTTCATCCTGTGATCCATCTATACATTCATATGTCATCATAACAAAATGCGGGTATTGTTCAGTTTCAAATACAGTTAGTATTGCTCTTGTACTGCCACTATACAAAAGAGAAGTATTTGCAGGGTTTCCATCTACAGTACTTTCTTCTTGTGAAATTAGTTCGTATTCAGGAAATCCTGTTTGTGTTGCTGTTGCACTTGCAAAAAGTATAGCAATCCCTTCGGATTGATTGTAAAGCCACACGCCTTCCAAATTATCAGAGTCAATTTCCCAATCTAGAGGATATTGCGCAGTATATGAAAAATCTGTGTTTGTAAAATCTTCCCACTCTGAAATTTCTTCTTCTACAATTTCTTCAGGAATACTACTGACCTCTTCTCTTTCCACAGTATCTTCTTGTACTACTTCTTCTTGCCTTTCTGTTAAAAAGTAAAAGGCTCCAAGAATTACTAGAATACATATTAATAACGGTAAAACTATTTTTTTAGACATTTTCTTTTTTTTATATAAATTTATGTATGGTATTTTAACACAAATATTCTTTTATGGAGAGGGGAATTATGATAGAATTGGGTGTTGAATTTTAGAATAATTTTATCTTCTTAAAAACATGAAAAAAATTAAATGCTTAGAATGTGCAAATGACATTGAACTTGAGAGCAAGGATTACAAAATTGGGGAGGTTATTGAATGTCCTTTTTGTGGTACTGAACTAGAGATTGTAGAAGTCAAAGAGGGTGGTGATTTTGTTTTAGATGTAATTGAAGAAGAAAAATAATTATGTCTGAGAAAGGTTCAGATAGTTTTGAAAGAGATGTAACAGATTATGTCTATTATGATAGACCCGGTAGGGAATTTCTTAC